>NZ_JAPFCD010000024.1:0-74820 GCF_026153155.1 Photorhabdus aballayi
CGCCCGTAACTTTCAAACACCGAATCGTACCCGCTATCGTCGTCGGCTTGCTTCTGATGCTCGAGCGCATATTTGGGGTTCAGAAAGTTATGGTCTTTCTGGACCGTGCCATTCGGGCACAGGTATTCGCCATAACTCCACTGGTACGCTGTGGTATCGGTCTCGTCGGTTTCAGGGTGAGTATTGTAAGTGAGCTGGATATCTGCCTGCATGCCCAGATGGCAATCACAGAACAACATCTGTTTTTCCTCAAACCAGAAGACCATGCCTTCTTCCGCCGCCAGTCGACACCAAAAATCATAGGCCGATTCACGTTTTTGCGTGGTGTATTCCCGTTCGGTATAGTGTTTATAGAGCGTATCGCGGACAAAGAGAATACGGTGCTCTTTCAGCAATTTCGTTAAGATTTCCGGTACGGACTGCCAATGGAAAATACGGCTATCCTGATTCAGCGTCATCAGCCACATTTCAGGGCGGATAGTGAAAATATAAAAAGTGCGGCGGCCGTCGGTATTACCCTGTTCAGCACCGGCTATCAAACCGTTAATGGTCCGTTCGGCCACGCCATTACGGGTAATAGTCAAGGATGCACGGCGACCCAGTTGGTCATTCAGGGGAATATCGTCACGTGAACTCGCCACCTTTAATGTCAGGCTAAAAAGCTGTGATAGCTCTTCCTGCAAGGTAAATTGCGATACCTGAAAAGTTGTTTGAGATAGTGCGCCAATTCGGCAGGTGAAAACTAATCCATCCATATTTGAAACCTTACACAATTGAACCATGATCCTAAAACGGGGATCACGCCAGAGGCTATTAAACACGTCATTACATGTTGTTCTTTTAAATAGCGCCGGCCTGTTCCGCAGTAAAAAAATGACAGCGTAAAATCGCCATCATTTAATACGTGGCGTTAGCGAGAATAATAGACCGCGTCCAACTGAGTAGGATGGAGTGGAGACAAATAACAGAGAATTTCGCTCTCTCAATGTTATGACCACAAGATCACGATATTTATCATACGAACATAAAAAAACGTGACAAATATCACGCAAAATGGCTAATTAATCGCGATCAATAATAGGGAATGAATAAAAATCGCCGTCAATTTTCACCCGATGCGGAGGAAATATAACACCCCAAAAGCATCAAGATATTAATTCGATATATTTGGCTGGCGATAAATCAGATCGCAAAAACCGGACTGAGTTCTCTTCAAGTGATCGACTATTTCGAAGTCTTATTTATTTCGATCTGAAAAGCTGATACGGGCAAAGCGACAATAATCTCCTCGCGGCTTAAGGAGGCCACTGTCTACTTTGCCCAGTTTTAACGTAATACAGACTTAAATGATGATGACTTAAGATACAAGCGGGTCAACGTGCGCTATATCCACCATCAACGAGGTAGTAACTACCGGTAATGAAAGATGCATCCTGAGATAATAGGAAGCAAACTAATGCAGCGACTTCATCGGGTGTTCCGAGACGTTCGACAGGATGATGCTTGACCATTTTTTGGACTACATCGGTGTCGAGCGTAGACATCAATGGTGTGTCGATGCAACCGGGCCCGACGGCGTTAATCCGAATTCCTTGTTTTGCATACTCCAGCGCGGCAGTTTTTGTCATGCCTAGCAATGCGTGTTTGGTTGCTACGTATGCAATCGAGCCGGTGAGGCCAACATTACTTACGACCGAGCCCATGTTAACAATCGCACCACCGCCGGAAGCCAACATTGCTGGAATTTCGTACTTCATTGAGTACAGCACACTGTGCATGTTGATGTTGATGACCTGATGCCAATCATCCAACGGATAGTCTACGGTCCGATGGCGCGAGCCGACTATCCCTGCGTTGTTGACTGCCAGGTGCAGTGCTCCAAAGGTCTCTACCGTTTGAGCCACTAAGCGTTCCACTGCGGATGCTTGGGAGACGTCAAGCTGAATGGCGATAGCATTATCAAGGTCATTAGCGAGGGCTTGAGCTGCGTCGCCGTCGAGATCGGCCACGACAACTTTTGCGCCGTTTGCCGCCAGTCTGCGGCATATTGCAGCACCAATACCCATAGCGCCGCCGGTAACGATTGCCACTTTATCGTTAAAATCTAAAGTCATATATTTTACTCCTGTAAATGATACGAACTAAGTTTAGGCTATCTTTGACTTTGGAAGATGAATGGGTTCCATTATTCAAAGTTTGATCTCAAATGAACTTGTGTTGTTATGTTCCAGTATGAAAAATCAAGGGGCTGGAATTTCTCTGTAAGGCGAGCTTTGGGGTCTTTTGTCTTAAGAAATTTGACGCCAGCAGGCGCTAGATTTCAGATCCTGATCGATTTAGATAATTCAACGTTTTTAATAGGCGATCAAATTAGTTTTAGTTTGCACTGATCCTTTCCTATTTGTCTTTTTTTCTATCTACGGTGAAGATATTATCTTGCTGCCGTAAAATAACGCCTAATAAGTGATTTTTCAACTTATATTATATTTTTTTATAAATTTCCATGCTGGATTGTTTTGTAAATATTGAATAAGTCGAATTTTGAATTAATATTGTGTCTATTGTTTAGAATATATAGCGTGTTTTTCAGTGGTTGTCAAAATGAAATTTTTATAATTACCGCTCATTTGTTTAATTTGTATTTCAAGATATTGTATGTTTTCTTATGATTTTCATTTGGTACTAATAGAAAGAGAATAAAATATATATCTAATAGATTTCGAGTTGCAGCGCGGCGGCAAGTGAACGAATCCCCAGGAGCATAGATAACGATGTGACTGGGGTGAGTGAAAGCAGCCAACAAAGCAGCAGCTTGAAAGATGAAGGATATAATGTTATTTAATATTCGTACATAATAAATTCAGGTAATGGTTACGATTTTAATTATGAAGTTTAGCAAATTCAATGAGATTATTATAAAAAACAGGAAGAAATGGAATTTCTTATTTATAGTGATAAATTGACGGCAAAAATAACTTTATATATTTCAGCCATAAAGTGGTGACGTAGTATATTACCCATTGCTCATTAGCCCAGAAAAGTAGTTAATTAAACGTCTAAAATAGCGCGTTAGTAATTATTTTAAATGCTAATATATTAATAAATAATTAATTGTTTAGTGATGGTGTGATCATTCGGTATGAATTGTGTTATTGGGTTTTTCTTATGTAAAAGCAAGATTGAGGAAAGTGATAATCGCTATTGAATTGTTTTCGTTTGAAAAGACTTTACTCGTTTCTCTAATCTAAATAATTCATTGAGATAGGATACAGTGCGATCAATTTATTACAAATAATCTAATCAGGTAGCGGCATTGTTGCTGTCTGGAGTTTAGGAACATTTAAATATATACCCAATGGATTTCAAGATGCATCGCGACGGCAAGGGAGTGAATCCCCGGGAGCATAGATAACTATGTGACTGGGGTGAGTAAGTGCAGCCAACAAAGAGGCAACTTGAAAGATGACGGGTATAGTCAATTTCCTTAACTGGATAGTTAATTTTATATTAAGTTATCGTCAGATTGTTCACTTATTTTATTGTTTTGGTTATCTATTTTCTCTGATTTTTGAAAATTAAATTCCGTCAAATTTTATTTTACATTTGAGTAGATAAATTTCTGACGTTATTAATGAATAATTATTTATTTATTTGCTTCATCTATAGGTAATGGATTTAATTTATTCACCATCTATTCATTGTTTATTCACGATATGTGCATAAATTGTGCATAAAAATACTTTTTGGAAGTTTGAACGAGATCAAAAAGTATTTTTTTTGTGTATAACTTGTGTTGACTTTGTTAAGTATGGACAACAGTATCTGTCTAGTGACTGTGCAACTATTTTTAGGAAATAGTCATGGGATTAATAAGAATAATATTAAAAAGATCCTGTAATCTTATTATTTTTAAGGTTTTTTAGGTTTAAGTTTGGTAAGCCTTTTTCTCGGCATACATTAATAAGTTATGTAAGTGTGAGAAGAAAAATGATACGAGGCATATTACTTTATCTCGTCTGTATACTCTCTATTTTAAGGGGAAATGATCGATGTTAGAAAATATCCAGAGAAGTTGGTTTGATCACTATATGGTGCCCTGTTTCTCTCCGGCTAAGTTCATACCTGTTCGGGCCAAAGGTTCGAAAGTATGGGATCAAGATGGCAATGAATATATCGATTTTGCCGGTGGAATTGCGGTTAATTCATTAGGGCATGCACATCCTGAATTAAAGGATGAATTAATTTCTCAGATTGAAAAAATATGGCATATAGGTAATGGTTATACCAATGAACCTGTCCTAAAATTAGCAAAAAGGCTCGTGGAAAATACTTTTTCTGATAAAGCATTTTTCTGTAATTCAGGGGCGGAGGCTAACGAAGCAGCATTAAAGTTAGCCAGAAAATATGCTGCGGATAAATATGGGAAAAATAAGAGTGAAATTATTTCATTTAAAGATTCTTTTCATGGTAGAACATTATTTACCGTTACAGTAGGAGGGCAGCCAAAATATTCACAAGATTATGCTCCCCTTCCGCAAGAAATTACGCATCTTCCTTATAATAATCTATCTGCGATCAGAGAACATATTTCTGAAAATACCTGTGCGGTTATTGTCGAGCCTATTATCGGCGAGGGCGGTGTTATTCCCGCAGATCCTGCGTTCTTGCAGGAATTACGCACTTTATGCGATCGCTTTCAGGCACTGCTTATTTTTGATGAAATCCAAACTGGGATAGGTCGTACAGGATACCTTTATGCTTATCAGGAATATGGTGTCGAACCTGATATTCTTACCAGTGCTAAAGGTCTCGGCGGCGGTTTTCCTATCGGCGCTATGTTAACAAAACAACATATTGCAGCGGTTTTTCAACCTGGAACGCACGGTACCACGTTTGGCGGTAATCCTCTGGCGGCAGCGGTTGCCGATAAGGTGCTTTCCATTGTTAATCAGGCGGAACTGCTCACTGGCGTTTTGCAACGTCATGATTACTTTATGGATAAATTATCGAAACTGAATCAGCGTTACCAAATATTCAGTTGTTTGCGGGGTAAAGGGCTGCTTTTAGGCGCTGAATTGAATAAGGCTTGGCAGGGTAAGGCGAAACAATTAACTAACTTAGCAGCAGAGGAGGGACTAATTGCCTTGATCGCGGGTCCAGATGTGTTGCGTTTTGCGCCAGCATTAAATATCGACTTTGCTGATATCGATGAAGGTCTGGTTCGTCTTGAAAGCGCCATTATGCGGTTTGTTGGTTAATAGTAAGTTGAAGGTGACGTTATGATGCTTTTTCGAGCTGTCCGGCATAGTGACTTAAATGGGGTTCAGGCTTTATCTGAACGCGCTGGTATAGGTTTGACCTCTTTTCCCAATAATTTGGAGCAATTACGTTCACGCATTGCACGTAGCGTTGATACTTTCGAGGGGAAACTGCTCCAAGCTCAACAGGGATTCTTGTTTGTGCTGGAAGATACCAGCGTGAATCGCGTAGCGGGTGTCAGCGCCATCGAAGTGGCGGTTGGGCTGGAGGAGCCGTTTTATAATTTTCGGGTACAAAAAACCGTTCGTTCATCACGTGAATTGGGAATTTATAAATCTATAGAAGCGTTAACTTTGGAACAAGATCAGACCGGTAACAGTGAATTGTGCACCTTATTCCTTGATCCAGAATATCATAAGGAAAAAAATGGGACATTTCTCTCTAAAGCCCGTTTTCTTTTTATCGCCGCATTTAGGGATATTTTTTCTAAAATTATATTCGCTGAAATGCGAGGGGTTGCAGATGAGCAAGGAAATTCCCCTTTCTGGAATTCACTGGGACAACATTTTTTTGGCATTCCTTTTTCCCAGGCAGATTATTTAACCGGTATTGGATCGAAAACCTTCATTGCGGAACTCATGCCCCTTCACCCTATTTATATATCCTTATTATCTGCTGAGGCACAGAGGGTGATTGGGCAGGTCCATGAGAAAACAGTCCCTGCGCGGGCAATTCTTGAAAAAGAAGGTCTTATCTATCAAGGTCATATTGATATTTTTGATGGCGGCGCTTTATTACAGGCTGAAATTGACCGGATACGTGCAGTAAAAGAGAGCCGTCTCGTTTCCGTCAGTAAAGCCGAATCTGTGACCAGAGACGATGGTGTTTCTTGCATTGTTGCCAATCAGCAATTTAGTGAATTTCGAGCGCTGTTATTGAATGTGGCGGGTGACAGTAATGAACTTCTTTTAACAACCGCTGAGATGGATGCACTTCAAGTCAGTGATGGGGAGCAGGTGCGACTGGTTAGTCTCTTTCCAAAGGAAAATTAAACATGAATTATAAAGCACATTACATTGGGGGAAGATGGATTGAGGGGCAGGGTGAGTCAATAACTAAATTTTCCCCAATAGATCAACAGATTCTGTGGCAGGCTAACAGTGCCGATGCTTCGCAAGTCAAAGCTGCTTGTCATGCTGCCCGTGAGGCATTTTATGGCTGGTCGCATTTGCCCGCCAGTGAGCGGATTAAGGTCGTTCAGACGTTTGCGGCTTTACTGAATGAGGAAAAAGAAACGCTTGCTCGTGTTATCAGTCAGGAAACCAGTAAACCCTTATGGGAAACTCGGACTGAAATACAATCCATGATAGGTAAAGCGGCTATTTCTATCGAAGCATGGGAACAGCGTACCGGTGAGTCAGAAACTATTATGCCTGACGGCCGAGCCTTACTGCGTCACCGCCCTCATGGCGTAATGGCGGTTTTTGGTCCGTATAATTTTCCGGGGCATTTACCTAATGGTCATATTATTCCGGCGCTTATTGCGGGTAATACGCTGGTGTTTAAACCGAGTGAATTGACGCCGATAACCGCTGAAGAAACGGTGAAACTGTGGGAAAAAGCCGGTTTGCCCGCAGGTGTGCTCAATCTGGTTCAGGGAGCGCGTAGTACCGGGACAGCATTGCTGGAGGATAAGCAAATTGATGGCGTGCTGTTTACGGGGAGCGCCAATACGGGCTTTCACTTTCATCGCATGCTTGGCGGTCAGCCAGAGAAGATGTTGGCGCTTGAAATGGGGGGAAACAATGCATTGATTGTTGATGCTTGCGACGATATTGATGCTGCTGTTTATACCATTGTGCAGTCAGCATTTATCTCCGCCGGTCAACGTTGCACCTGCGCCCGCAGATTGTTGGTAAAAAATGGCGCACATGGCGATGCGGTGATTAAGCGTCTGGCGGCGGTGACAAAGCGGATCGTGCCATCCCATTGGGATGCCCAACCTCAACCGTTCATTGGTGGAGTCATTTCTTTACAGGCTGTGCAGAATCTATTAGAAGCTCAAGATCGGCTACAAAAACTTGGCGGCATCTCGCTAGTTTCGATGGAACAACGCGATCCGCAATCAACATTACTGACACCGGGGATTATTGATGTTAGCCAAATCGCTGATCTCCCTGATGAGGAATATTTCGGGCCGCTGCTCATGCTTATGCGTTATGACACATTTGATGAAGCGCTGGCGATCGCTAATAACACCCGCTTCGGATTGGCTACCGGTTTAATTTCGCCGGATGCTGCCCTGTTTCAACGTCTGTTGGAAGATGCCAGAGCGGGCATTGTGAACTGGAATAAGCCGTTAACTGGGGCTTCCAGTAAAGCGCCTTTTGGCGGTATTGGCGCGTCAGGAAACCACCGACCTAGTGCTTATTATGCTGCCGATTACTGTGCCTGGCCTATGGCATCTCTGGTTGCCGATGAACTCACTTTACCTGAAACGCTTGCGCCGGGGTTCCATTTCCCTGATTAACCGTTTAACGACATAGATTTTTAACTTATACAATTTTTTCAGAGGGATTTATGGCTGGTTTTGAAGCAAATTTTGATGGGTTGGTCGGTCTGACCCATCATTATGCGGGGCTTTCCGTGGGTAATAAGGCTTCCATTAATAATAAGGATAGCGTATCTAACCCACGTAAAGCCGCGTTGCAAGGTGTGATGAAAATGAAAGCGCTGGCTGAAGCGGGGTTTATTCAGGGAGTGCTTCCTCCTCAGCAACGTCCTAATATCCCGGCTTTGCGTAATTTAGGTTTTATAGGCAGTGATGAGCAGATTCTTCACAAAGCAGCCAAATATTCTCCAGTATTACTATCAAAACTGAGTTCTGCTTCATCCATGTGGACAGCAAATGCGGCAACCGTATCGCCTTCGGCGGATAGCGCCGATCAGCGGGTTCACTTCACAGTAGCGAATTTAAATAACAAATTGCACCGTTCGCTGGAAGTAGAAACGACGGCCGCCGCATTACAAGCCACCTTTGCTGATCAAAATTATTTTGTCCATCATCAGGCTCTTCCACAACATGAAGATTTTGGTGATGAAGGGGCGGCGAACCATAATCGCCTTGGCGGTGATTATGATAAGCCCGGCGTACAGGTGTTTGTCTATGGCCGTAGCGCGTTTCGCAGCGGCCCGGCGCCTAAACGTTATCCTGCGCGGCAAACATTGGAAGCCAGTGAAGCGATTGCGCGGTTGCATCAGCTTAATCCGGCACAAACCGTTTTTGTCCAGCAAAACCCGGTTGCCATTGACAGTGGTGTTTTCCATAACGACGTGATTGCGGTCAGCAACCGAAATGTCCTTTTTCACCATCAGTATGCTTATCTTAATCAGTCACAAGCTCTGACTGAAATTAAACAGAAAATGGCGATGTTGGGACAGGATTTTGTCACGATTGAGGTGCCTGCTGAGCAGATCAGCATTAAAGATACAGTGGATTCTTATCTCTTTAATAGCCAGTTGCTGAGTAAAACCGATGGAAAAATGATGATCGTAGTTCCTGAAGAGTGCCGTCAAAACGCGGCTGTTTGGGCCTATTTACAGTCGCTGATTGCACAAATCTCTTCACCGATTAATGAAGTCCGTGTTTTTGATCTGCGGGAAAGTATGCGCAATGGCGGCGGCCCGGCCTGTTTGCGTTTGAGGGTGGTATTAAACGACGCTGAATTTCGTGCTGTCAATCCTGCAACATTGATGAATACGCAACTTTACGAACGCCTGACCGAATGGATAGAACACCATTATCGTGACGAATTATGTGCCAGTGATCTGGCTGATCCTCAATTACTTCGTGAAGTGTATACCGCTCTGGATGAGCTCACGCAGATTCTGAATTTAGGATCAATCTATGAATTTCAGCGCTAAATTGGAGCAGATATGGATCTGTTAACGTTATTGCTTGAAAAAAAACTTGCCGACCACCTGATATTTCCAGAAACAATGAATGCGCATTGGTTGGCAGAAGGTGTACTGCAACTGATCCCCCATGAAGGAGAAAATCGGTCTCTGGTGATTTCTGCCGGTATTCACGGTAATGAAACTGCGCCCATTGAAATATTGATTCAGTTACTCGCGCAGTTAGCGGATGGCACATTAACACTAAAAAATAATTTGTTGATCATCTTCGGTAATTTGCCTGCGATGCGTGCGAATCGACGTTATTTACATCATGATTTGAATCGTATGTTTGGTGGCCGTTACCTGAATTTTCCGTTGGGGAATGAGCGATTGCGTGCGGCTGAACTTGAAGATGCTGTGAGTCGTTTTTTTGCTGAACCTTCGGTGTCGTCGACAAATATTCGCTGGCATATTGATCTGCATACCGCTATACGCGCTTCTCACCATGAACAATTTGCGTTATTGCCTGCTCAGAATCGTCCTTTTTCTGCTGAATTTATGCAATGGTTGCATGACAGCGATATTGATGCGCTCGTTTACCATCGAGAAAAAGCCGGGACTTTCAGCCATTTTCTGAGTGAAAAGTTTGGGGCGGATAGCTGTACGATGGAGATGGGTAAAGCAATGCCTTTTGGAAAAAATGATTTAACCAGATTTCAGAAAATTACGGATGCTCTTTATGGTTTAATGTCTTTATCGCCAATAACCGCACGTATTAAATCTGAACTGAAACATTATCAAGTAATTAATTCCATTATTAAGAGTCACGACAGTTTTCAACTTCATATACCCGCAGATACCTTGAACTTTACTGAATTGCCAGAAGGATTTGAAATTGCCAGCCAACATGATCGTCATTGGAAAATTAAATTTCCGGCGAAATTTATTTTATTTCCTAATGCTGAGGTTGCTAATGGATTACGAGCAGGATTGTTACTTGCTTTAAATGAAAAAATAATTAAATAAATAAAACATTGTTCCATTTTTTTCCTGAAGCCGTGGTAACTTCTTCTTCAGGAAAATTTAGCAGTCAACTGCTTATTTAATGACGGACGGGTATTATCATGATAAAAAATAATAAAACTCAACAAAACCTTTCGGCAGAGAAATTTGCTGATACACAAACGCTTCATCGAGGGTTAAGTGCGCGTCATATTCAATTGATTTCCATTGGTGGCGCTATTGGCACCGGTTTATTTATGGGATCAGGAAAAACCATTGCCGTATCTGGTACATCAATCATTATTACTTATGCGATTGTTGGTTTTTTTGTCTATATGGTAATGCGGGCAATGGGCGAATTGCTCCTGACTAAATTGAATTATCGCTCTTTTGCTGATTTCGTATCGGATTATTTAGGCACAAAAGCCAGTTTTTTTCTCGGCTGGACTTACTGGATGAGTTGGATTGTTTCTTGTATTGCTGATGTTGTGGTGTGCGGTGGATATATTCAATATTGGTTTCCCGGCGTCTCTCTTTGGGTGCCGGCATTTTTAACGCTAGGTTTACTTGGCGCTTGCAATCTTCTTTCTGTCCGCTTATTTGGCGAAGCTGAATTCTGGTTTGCCATGATTAAAGTTATTGCCATTTTAGCGCTGATTATTATTGGCGTTGGTATGGTGATGATAGGTTGGCAATCACCGGATGGTATGATCGCTTCTGTGAATAATTTAACTGATCCATCTGTATTTCTGCCAAATGGTATTTTTGGTTTTTTTGCTGGTTTTCAAATAGCGATTTTTTCTTTTACTGGTGTTGAGTTAGTTGGCACGATGACGGCAGAAACAAAAGATCCGGAAAAGATATTGCCGAAAGCAATTAATTATATTCCGATGAGAATTATGATTTTCTATATTTTTTCCATGTTGAGCATCATTGCCGTCACTTCTTGGGGACGGATTTCATCTGAAACCAGCCCTTTTGTGACGTTATTTGCTCTGGCTGGTCTGCCTGCCGCTGCCGCAGTAGTTAATTTTGTCGCATTAACATCGGCGATGTCCTCTGCTAATAGTGGATTATATGCTTGCACGCGTATGCTTTATGGCTTATCAACGGAAAAGAATGCACACCGGAAATTTAAAATTCTTTCCCGCAATACCGCAATTCCTGTACATAGTCTGATATTTTCTTGTTTCTGTATGGTGGTTGGTACGTCACTTTTGTTTATCGTACCGAATGTCATGCAGTTATTTACTATTGTATCAACCGTTGCTTCGATTATGGTGATTTATAGCTGGTGTGTGATTTTGATTGCCTATTTAGCTTATCGTAAGAATTACCCTGATGTGCATAAGCGTTCAATATTTAAGATGCCTTTGGGGGTGCTAATGACTTGGATAACCCTGATTTTTTTCATCTTTACTGTAGTGGTAATGGTTTTTGACCCGGATACACTGGTCGCACTTTGTGGCACGCCTTTATGGTTTATTATGTTAAGTATTTTATGGCGCGTAAAAAAGAAAAATGAGATGCAGGAAGAACAAGGTTATCAGATAGCGAAAGACAATTTTCGTTCATAGCCAGCCCAGCTAATTGAGAAATAATAAATTTGAAGCAGATAGAAAAATGGCTTCAAAGAAGGTTGCCTTGGCAGATATTTCAGCCAAGGTTGCGTTATTTGTTCTGATTTCCCCTCCGCCCCGGTTGAGCATTTGTTAAGCCGAATGGTCTGCACATACAAAATGTTTAGCCCTTTCGTTACCAAACAGGCTTTCATGTTACGTGATTATTAGTCGAATCCAGCATCGGGATTATAACTTCGGTACTTTTAATAAATTTAAATTAAATTTATTGATGATTTACTTTATTTATCATCAAATTTTTTAATTTATTTTGAGTTATTCACCGATAATGTTCGTTCGATAATCTGGACGTCTGTCATAAAAAAACGTCACGTTAAATTGGCTAAATAATGTCAATATTTAGCGTAAGGCAACCACATGATATGGCTTAAATATGAGCGCAACAATATATTTATAAAATGTAATTATGGGAATGTAATAGCCTATTGTTGTTGATTTTTCGTGGATATTTAGACTTGTGGCTGAAATGGAATAGGTGGAAATTATGATATCGGCAGTGTTGATATTTGGATGTTAAATGACCGTTTTAATCAATGCCTTTGGCCTCTCTACAGCAAGGATATACAACATCAATCTTGGCTGTTAGTGTATATTAAATAGTACAGGGCATAGATTTATAATTAATATTATTAATTGTTGTATGATAGATTATATGTAAACATATAATCTATTATCAATTATCAGTAGATAATTGATAACTGTTGTGAGGGAGGAGGATGTTCATAGTGAGTGAAATTCAGCGATCCACCAGGAAAGTTGAAATGGGTTATACGGTTTCCATAACTATAATACAGCCTTTAAATTTCTAATAAAACCAATAATATAGATATAGGCGCATATGCAGCAAATTAACATCTCAAACAGCCACCGTTTGGTTCAATCCGAGGCTGAGCTACTCGACCTTATTCTCACCGAAGTCACTAATGTTCCACATCCTGATCTCGTCATTATGGCAGGGCATTTCATGCTTTTCCTTGACGAAGACCGGGGATGCCTCGTACCGGGGGTTATTGAAGAAAATAGCTCGCCCATGCGAGAAAAAATTGAGCGGCGCGTAGGGATCTTTCCTGGATACACTTGGGAACTTGGCGTTCGAATCGCAGAGCAGCTTGAACACCAATTCGAAGCGATTAAATTCCTGCTGCTTATCAACGATTGGCAATACGTTTCGCGTGACAGTGGACCCGCATCCGAATTAAGACGTGCCTTCTACGAACAATTCTCTGCGCTCCCAGCCTCATACCAATCTGTCTTAGAGCGTAGCGGGCAATTTTCTGAACGAAATATGCTTGCAAGCCGAAAACATCCTATTGCCTATCCAGAGACTTGGCTGAAATACCGGTTCCAGAAAAGTGCCGATAAGTTAGTCAAAGCCGGGCTGTTAAATCGTCGCGTTCTTGACAATGGCCCTGATGCCGGAACCGAAATTTCCCTTGTGGACGAAAACGGCGACTATCGGCCTCTTATTACCTGCGGCGTTACTGGGTGTGCGGGAGAAATCACTGAGATGATCTCTGAGGTCTACAAAGCAAAACATCGCCTTTTGGTGATCTTTGCCCCCGGTGAATGCTTCCAGCCAGTCAAAACAGGGGTAAGTACCGCGCTCTCTCTGTATGGGCTTTCGGGTATGAAGGTGATTGTTGCAGATCCAGGTGGAAGCGGAGAGATGCAGACACAAGAGATCTACTCGAAGCTCGTTAACGTTGCCGTCTTCACTTCCTGATAGGGAGTCGCTATGAATGTCAATGAAAAATCGACTGGCACAATCTATCTGGATCATTGTGCCACGACGCCATGTTTTCCTGAGGTCGTCGATATCATGCGATTCTATATGGAGCATGAATTCGGCAATCCTTCTTCTGCCCATGTAATGGGGCGTCGTGCCCGGCATGCGATTGAGAACGCCACCCAACAAGTTGCGTCTCTCATTGGCGCCCGCCCAGAAGAGATTGTCTTCACATCGGGCGCTACAGAAGCCAACAACATCGCTCTTTTTTCGAGTTTTGCTCACAACGAATGCGCTCCTGCGGGGGCGCTACTTTGCCCCATCGACCATAAATCTGTGTTGCTCGTTGGTAAAGAGCTGGCTCGTCGGGGGCTTGCTGTCGAGTACTTGCCGGTTGACGCCAGTGGTCGGGTACAACCGGAAGATGTCATGACTAAATTGACCGCCGACACCCGTATCGTCAGTGTTGCTCATGTGAATTCCGAGCTAGGCACCGTTCAGCCGGTGGATGAAATCGCCGCCATCACGCGTCAAGCAGGCGCTTGGCTACATGTGGATGCGGTTCAGTCTATCGGCAAAATTCCCATGAACGTCAAGAAAACGGGAATTGATATGCTTTCGTTTTCTGCCCACAAAATGCGGGGACCGAAAGGAATCGGGGCACTGTTCGTCGATGCGCGTATTGCGGCACGTTTAAGGCCATTCATCTATGGCGGCGGTCAGAATCATTTGCGCAGCGGCACTTTGCCAACACCGTTGATTGTCGGGTTTGGCCTTGCGTGTCAGATGGTCCAGTCGGCCCTCATGCAACGCCAGGCAAAAGTCACTGCATTGAGAGACTATTTCATTACTCGCCTTCATCAAAGAGTACCGAACGCCGTGTTGAATACCGATCTCTCTTGCAGTTCCCCATACCTTGTGAACGTTCAGTTCGAGGGTATCGCTTCGGAGGCGTTAATATCTGGATTGTATCAGGTGGCTATATCGTCAGGTTCAGCCTGCAACTCTGCGGAACTACAGCCTTCGCACGTGCTCACAGGCATTGGCTTGAGCTCAGCTCAGGCCAATGCGTCGGTTCGGTTCTGTTTTGATCCGGATCTCGATAATGCGATACTGGACACCGCAATTGAACACCTTGTCTTCCGATTAAATTCTATTCGCTAGGAGCATTATCCATGACTATACAAACTTCCTCCTCAAGCTCTGGCACTGGTTTTTACGAGCGGGCTTTCGGTAGTTTCTCTGCGGAAGCGGTATCCGAGGTACGCAAAGAGACCTATGGCGAAGACCTTGGGCAGAACAACTGGTCTTCTGCTGATGAATTTAGACAGTTTTCTCAATGGCTTCAATTATCCGACCGCTCTCATGTGCTGGATGTGTGCAGTGGGTCCGGCGGGACGGCCCTGTTTCTGGCAAGGACCTGCGGTTGTAGAGTGACGGGGGTTGACATTCATCCTACTGGCCTCCTTACCGCCCGGCAACTTGCGGTAGATTTCGGGCTGGAAGATCGAAGCAACTTCGTTGACAGTGATGTTCGTCAGCCTCTGCCATTTCCTGACGGCACCTTTGACGCGCTATGGTGCATCGACTCTGTAATTCATATTCCGGATCGATTGGCCTTGCTGAGTGAGTGGTGCCGACTACTGAAGCCAGGCGGACGGTTCTTATATACTGATCCTACTTTAGTAACGGGCATGCTTAGTAAAGAGGAGATAGTGACACGTGGCATGCCAGGTTATTTCCTCTATAGCCCAGTCGGATTGAACGAGCGTTTAATCAGCGAAGCAGGTCTTTGCCTTGAAAAGCAGGTGGACCTTACACAAAGTGTTGTTGAACTTAGTGGGCGCTGGCGTGCCGCGCGTGAGGAGCGTAGGGAACGGCTCACCGCAATAGAGGGTGAAGAGGCGTTCGAACGTATGCAGTACTTCTTGACCACCACTCAGTTAGTTTCAATCGAACGCAGGTTGTCGCGCGTAGCTTTCGTTGGTTATCGTCCATGATTGTTCCCTGTTCGATTGGGTAGATTGTATCCTACCTCTTTTATTTTCACTATTGCCGGGCTGGATGCCCGGTTTAATCGTTCTGATTAGACAACATATTATGCCCGCAGCTCCTCTGGTTTCTTTAAATAAAAACGGATATGAGTTATTAGGAAACGTGTCATTTAAATAGAAAAAAATATTTTCGTTGAGAGATATATTATAAAGAGAGATAAATAATTATTGGTCTTTATTATCAATGAAACTTTTATGAACTTTGGCGATGTCATTATAATAATGAGAAAATATTCTTTAGATTATTATGGCATAAAAATATAATGATTATTTAATTGCACATATAATATTGTAATGGCTCTCTGGTTGTTAACTATATAGATGATTGAAATTGTTCTATTTTTATTCTTTTACTATCTTACTTTTGACGTTTAAATTAAAGTTTTATTAAGTATATCTGAGTTTGTATTTTTTGATTTAGTAATCTATTTTTATTTAAGTTGGAAAATAACAAGATAAACTTATTAAATCAAATGGTTTATATTGTAATGTTATTTTGTTGCTAAGTTTTTATTGATGGCGAAATTGTGAGTTAAGTTATTATACCCTATGGATTTCAAGATGTATCGCGACGGCAAGGGAGCGAATCCCCGGGAGCATAGATAACTCTGTGACTGGGGTGAGTGAGTGCAGCCAACAAAGAGGCAACTTGAAAGATGACGGGTATATTTCTTTAAAAGACTGTATATAGATATATTAATAATAACGATGGAACTTATTATCGTTCCATTGGATACCGAGATCATAATTAAAGCAAGGAGAAAAATATGAACTTAAATAAAAAGGCTTTCCTTATTTCCCCGTTTTTATTAGCTATGAGTAGTTTTAGTATGGCATGTACGACAGATCCACAGATAGAAGGAATAATAACCCAAAATGGGTTAGCTGGTACTAAAGTGATGTCAATGTATAAAAATTGCACACTTACCGTCACGGCAAACACACAGAATAAAGTTACATTAACAAACAGTAAAGCGGCAAAACGTGATAATGTGGCAGAAAAAGCGATGTATTGGTATCGAGGCATGGGATTAAATGAATATATAGCATTTGACGGGAATAAGTATACAAATATCCCTTGTGTTACACAGGCAAGTTTCTGCGGTATTGCCCCTGAATACACTTATTCACAGGGTTACCTGACAAATAGAAATCCAGGGGTTGTAATTGAGTTTAGTACGATAGAACCTAGCTGGTTATATAATGATTTTACAACTAAACATCACTGTCAGTATAAAGCTGAGGGCGGAGGAACATATGGGCTTGGTGTAACAGGAACATCGGCAAGTTGTGATGCAGAATATAGGCGAATTGGAATAGGAAATGTATTTAACAGGTGGTTATCAGAAAAGCCGATTAAAATAGATGTCATCATTTCTTATGTATTATTAGCAAAATAGATTTTAGCTTTAAATGATTTTTGTTGAAATATATTGCACCGAATGTTTACAACTTCGGTGCTTTTTTGGTTAAAGCTTATCGCCTTTGCTGGAGGATATAACCGAAAGTACTCGATAGAAATATATAACTATTTTTTTATCTTATGTCGTTACTATATTTTATCATATATTCTAATCAAATATTTTTTAATTTAATTATATTGGAATTTGTTTTTGTTTTTTATAGTTAAATAATCTACCTTATTTGAGTCGGATAATAATAAAGACCGATATGTTGGTTAATTTATTATATATTATCTGTAATAGTGTTTTTTAAATTAATATATAATGATGAAATCTATTTTCATTTAATTAGATATGAAAAAAATAAAGCAAGGATAAAAATATGAATTTTAATAAAAAGGTTTTCCTTATTTCCCCTTTTTTACTCGCTATGAGTAGTTTCAGTATGGCATGTAAAACAGATCCACAGATAGAAAAAATAATCACTAAAAATGGGCTGAAAGATACCAAAGTAATGTCTATGTATAAAAGTTGCACACTTTCGGTCACAGCAAATACACCCAATAAAGTGACATTGGTAAATAAGAAAGCGGCAAATCGTGATGATCAAGCAGAAAAAGCGATGTATTGGTATAGAGGGATGGAAATAAAGGAATATAAAGCATTTCACCAGAATAAATATAAAAGCCTTCCTTGTGTTAAAGGAGAAAGTTTTTGTGGAATTGCTCCCCAATCTACCTATTCGCGAGGTTATTTGACAAATAAAAGCCCTGGAGTTGTTATTGAGTTTAGTACAATAGAACCGAAATGGTTATATAATGAATTTACAACTAAGCATAAGTGTCAAGTTAAAGCTGAGGGAGGAGGAACATACGGGCTTGGTGTGACAGGAACATCAGCGAGTTGTGATGATCAATATAAGAAACTTGGAATAGGGAATGTATTTAATAAATGGTTGGAAAAACCAGCAAAAATAGATGTTATAATTTCTTATGTATTATTGGCAAAATAAGATTTGATATCTTTTTTAGTCGTGTGATTGTCAGTTTTAAATGATTTTTTCAGAAAAAAAGCACCGAATATTCGTTATTTCGGTGCTTTTTATTATTGATGATAGATTTAAGTAAATGCTGTGTTTTATGTTAAGAAATAAAATTGTTAGTATTTTGTGAATCTACATTGTGAGGTTATTTAGACTATTTTTGTATAAAAAATTAGTGGTTATTGTTTTTATATATAATATTTGAATGCTGATAAGTTATTTATTTTATATGTTATTGAAATTGTTATTTTTAATTTTTTCCATATTGATTATGATGTATTTAAATAAGATATTTTCCAATTTAATGATTCTGTAATTTGTGTTTTTTTGATTTAATAATCTATCCTTATTTAATGGAGGCAATAATAACTAATTGAATTAAATAATTTATATTGTGATATTCTATAGTTATTAATTTATTATTTACGTTTGAATTGTGATTTAAATTATTATTTATGTCGTAAATTGTATTTCAACTTAATAATAACGAAGTTAATTTTTTCCATTTAGTGATAAAGCTATAAATAAAGCAAGGAGAGAAATATGAGTTTAAATAAAAAAGTTTTACTTATTGCCCCGATTTTATTAGCGATGAGTAGTTTCAGTATGGCCTGTATGAAAGATCCGGAGAACATTAGAAATCAGGTAAAAAACGCAATAACGGTAAATGGGTTGGCAAAGACTAAAGTCATGTCTATGTATGAAAATTGTAAACTTAGAGCGAATACGAACAATTTTGAAAAAAGAAATGACGTTGAGTTAAATAACACTTCTACTCATAATCAGGATTCTGAGGCAGAAACAGCAAAGTATTGGTATAGAGGAATGGGTAAAAATGAATATATATTATTAGACCGAAATGGATATAATGCAATCCCTTGTGTTACAGAAGAAAGCTTTTGTGGAATTACACCTCAATATAATTATGCAAAACAATATCCGAAAGATGAAAAGCCGAAAATTACTATAGAATTCACTACAGAAGGAGCTGGTTGGTTATATAACGAATTCACAACTCAACATAGGTGTAGTACTAAAGCGGAAGGTGGGGGGACATATGGGCTTGGCAGGACAGGAACATCGGGAAGTTGTGATGCAGAATATAGGGGAATTGGAATAGGAAATGTATTTAACAGGTGGTTATCAGGACATCAAATACAAGCTCAAGTTTCTTATGCATTGTTACCGAAAAAGCCATAAAAATAAGGTGTAACATCTGTTCTGTTGCTATGTAATTATCAACCTTAAATTTGTGCAAATAAATATAAAGTGCCGCAATATGCGGCACGATTAAATTTCTGATTTTTTACCCATCTGCCTCCAGGTATAAGTTTGACGATTCCATAATGTGAGAATACAATAATCGTCAAGCAAGTAAGGAGGTGCTATGAACACGATACTGACAAACCGCAGCAAAAATGCTGAGACTCTTAATGAGTACCAGTCCCTTTTGCAACGGCGATTTGATAAATTGCTCACGTCATTACTGCCTGAGTTTAAAGAGAAAACGCAGGCCACAAATGCTCTGGTGCTAAGTGATAGCGAACTACTTGAACTATTATATACGACTCAACTTGAACACAAAGTCCGAACTCCAGCACGAGAGCTTCGTAAACTTAAACGCCGCGCTGAAAACTTAGCTCTGTTCTATCAGGAACTTGATAAAATGGGCGGAACTATCAAAACCGGAGACGTTGCAGAGATACTCGGCATAAGTCGTCAGGCTGTTAACATAAGAGTGAAAAACGGAAAGTTGCTTGCTTTCAGAAAAAACAGTGATTACGTTTTTCCTACATTCCAGTTCACTACCGGCGGAGTCTTGCCTTACTTTGAAGATGTCATGAAAGTGATGGGTGTGGGCATTAACCCAGTGTCGAAAATGTCTTTTTTAACGACGCCATTACCCTGCAATAGAACACCTCTTGATATTATGATGAAAAGCGATGCTTCCGAAAACGAACTGGCTTTGATGTTGAGAGCTGCGTCACAAGTGGGTCATCAGATCGCAAGCTGAAATAAAAAAAGCCCTGTTTGGAGGGGCAACTTTGTATTATTCAAGTCGGATAATTTTGAAGTTAAGTACTTCTTCCAGTAATTCATCTGCTGATATGTCGGGTTCATTCCATGTACTCGGCATATATTCTGAATCCCTGTAATCAACCAAGCTTTGCATCTCTGCGTCCACAAACCGATCTTCCTGCTTCTCCCACACTGCATAACAGAAGTCTGTAGGCCAGTGGCGAGATATGTAGCAAATACCATCCATTTCATTATTTAAGAGTTCATAGAGGCAAGCCATAGCTCTTTTTGTCACTGAGTAATCTTCATCAACCATGACACTTAACGGGATATGTAACATCCCAATAAGTTTAGCAATATCGATAAAAACTAATTTTCTCAATGAACGAATGTTGCACATCCTCGCAGTACGGATCTCGGATTCATCAATAAATCGTAACCCTTCCTTATGCCATAGCCTCCCATAGCTTTCTGCCAGGGCTGTAACTGCCCGGTCGGCCATATAACATACTCGAAAAGAATTATCTGGGGAGTTATATCGCCCATCGCCAAAATTGAAGTGCAGAGCAGATGGCCATTCTTTCCTTTGCCAACGTTTTAAATTCCAGCCGCCGGGAGTATAAGTTGGAATGGTGTGGGTTTTATAGATTTCCTGAATTTGTTTTTCTAGGTTGGGATACAGAATCTCCTTGTGCAGCATTTTATACCTATTATCGAAAGTTTTTGTCTCTTGGGTGAATAAAGCGCAGAGCACTCGCCAGTTGGTGCTATAAATGTCATTGATGATAAAGCAATTATATAACTTTTAAAATAGGCTCTCGTTTAATCAAGCCGATGCTGATATTGGTATGCTGTGTGTTAGCGATTAAACTTATTAGTGCTGAAAATAACCCGCTACGGATTATGATCTTTAATCTTCTCTAAATTGTACTGAATTAAAACAAATCACCAAGCGGATTGAATTATGCCCAATTTCATTAAGTAAGATTGGCGTAAGGTTTATACCCTATGGATATCAAGATGGATCGCGACGGTAAGGGAGCTAATCCCCGGGAGCATAGATAACTATGTGGCCGGGGTGAGTGCAGCCAACAAAGAGGCAACTTGAAAGATAACGGGTATATAACGCAGAAGAATAAATTTAAAGGTCTGAACCTTATTAATGAGGTCAGACCTTATTAATTTAACTGGCGCGTGCAAGAAACGGTTACGCTTCTCCCTGTGCTGATTGAATTGCAGTCAGTGCAACAGTGTAAACAATATCGTCTACCAAAGCGCCACGGGATAAATCGTTCACCGGTTTGCGCATACCTTGCAGCATCGGCCCGATTGAAACCAGATCCGCAGAGCGTTGTACCGCTTTGTAGGTGGTGTTGCCGGTGTTCAGATCAGGGAAGATGAACACGGTAGCTTGGCCGGCAACCGGTGAGTTTGGCGCTTTGGATTTTGCCACGTCTGCCATAATTGCGGCGTCATATTGCAATGGGCCATCAATGATCAGGTCTGGACGTTTTTCCTGCGCTAAACGAGTTGCTTCACGCACTTTTTCAACATCACTACCGGCACCGGAGTTGCCGGTAGAGTAGGAGATCATGGCTACGCGTGGTTCGATACCAAATGCTTTAGCTGAATCCGCCGATTGAATGGCGATTTCGGACAGTTGTTCAGCCGTTGGATCTGGGTTGATTGCACAGTCACCGTAAACCAGAACCTGTTCTGGCAGCAACATAAAGAACACGGATGATACCAATGAGCTACCCGGTGCAGTTTTGATTAACTGCAATGGTGGGCGGATAGTATTTGCCGTGGTGTGTACCGCACCGGATACCAAGCCATCAACTTCGCCCTGTTCCAGCATCAACGTACCCAGAACAACGTTGTCTTCCAGTTGTTCACGTGCAACGACTTCGGTCATGCCTTTGTTTTTACGCAGTTCAACCAGACGTGGGACATAACGCTCACGTACAGCAACTGGATCAACAACTTCAATACCTGCACCCAGTTCTACGCCCTGAGCTGCGGCCACCCGACGGATCTCTTCCGGATCACCCAGTAGAACACATTGCGCAATACCGCGATCAGCACAGATAGATGCCGCTTTCACGGTACGAGGTTCGTCACCTTCCGGCAGAACAATGCGTTTGCCTGCTTTGCGCGCCAGTTCTGTTAATTGATAACGGAATGCCGGTGGAGAGAGGCGGTGTGGGCGCTCAGAGTTTGCTGTCAGGGAGTCGATCCACTCTTTGTTGATATGGTGTGCGACGTAGTTTTGCAGCTTTTCGATACGTTCATGGTCATCCGCTGGGACTTCCAGGCTGAAACTTTGCAGGCTCAGGGATGTCTGCCAGGTGTTGGTATCAACCATAAAGACTGGCAAGCCAGTGTTGAAGGCGCGTTCACACAATTGCTTAATCGGCTCATCGATGGCATAGCCGCCAGTCAGCAGAATTGCACCGATTTCGACGCCATTCATAGCCGCCAGACAGGCTGAAACCAGCACGTCTGGACGATCAGCCGAAGTGACCAGTAGAGAGCCGGGGCGGAAGTGCTCTAACATGTGTGGAATGCTGCGCGCGCAGAAAGTTACGGATTTAATACGACGGGTTTTGATCGCGCCTTCGTTGATAATACGGGCGTTCAGGTGTTTCGCCATATCAATGGCACGAGTTGCAATCAGGTCAAAACTCCACGGAATGCAACCCAAGATTGGCAATGGGCTATTTTTAAACAGCGTGTTCGGATCGATGTTAGATACGGTGGCTTTTGAGGATTCATCAAAGATCTCTGACAGATCCGGACGGGTACGGCCTTGATCGTCAACCGGCGCATTCAGTTTGTTAATGATAACACCAGTAATGTTCTGGTTTTTGCTGCCGCCAAATTCAGCACGAGCCAGTTCAACACGTTCTTTCAACTGTTCCGGGGAATCGTTACCTAGCGCCAATACGAAGACGATTTCGGCATTCAGGGTTTTGGCGATTTCATAGTTGAGAGACTGAGCGAACGAATGTTTGCGGGTTGGAACCAGACCTTCAATCAGAATGACTTCTGCATCTTTGGTGTTTTCGTGGTAAAGGGCCACGATCTTTTCCATCAATACATCTTTCTGATTGGTTGTCAGTAAAGATTCCACATATGCCATGTCCAGCGGTTCAGCGGTCTTTATGCTGGAATGAGAGCGGATGATGGTCGTGGTTTGATCTTGGGTGTTGCCACAGCAACGGGATTGGGCGATAGGTTTGAAAACACTCAGGCTAACGCCTTTTTGCTCCATTGAGCGGATTACACCTAAACTAACACTGGTCAGGCCGACGCTGGTGCTAGTAGGGATCAACATAATTGTACGGGACACGGAAACCTCTTTACGGTTGCTCGTTGGTCAAAAAATAGTACCGCCAGCAGTGGCTGGCGGTTAGTAAAATTATTACGCGGTCAGGCGCGCTGCATCTTGAGCGATCACTAATTCTTCATTGGTTGGGATCACTAAAGCAAGACGGCTGTTGTCGGTAGTGATAGCGCCGGATTTACCGAAGCGGGCCGCCAGGTTACGGTCGTGATCGTATTCGAAACCTAACAGAGCCAGTTTTTTCAGTACCAGCTCACGAACCAGTGAGGAGTTTTCACCAATACCGCCGGTAAAGATAATGGCATCTAAACGGCCTTCCATCAGTGCGGAATAAGAGCCAACGTATTTAGCCAGACGGTGACAGTAAACATCCATAGCGCGTTTAGCATCGGCTTTGGTTTCATAGTTATCTTCTATATAACGGCAATCACTGGTGACTTCGGTCAGACCGAGCAGGCCAGATTCTTTGGTCAACAGTTTGTTGATTTGTTCAACGCTCATGCTCAGTGAATCATGCAGGTGGAAAATGATCGCCGGATCGATGTCGCCGCTGCGGGTGCCCATGACCAGACCTTCCAGTGGCGTCAAGCCCATAGAGGTGTCAACACACTGACCATTAACGATAGCAGAGATAGAACCGCCATTACCCAGATGGCAGACGATAACGTTCAGCTCTTCAACCGGTTTGTTGAGGGTTTTTGCCGCTTCACGGGAAACGAAGAAGTGGCTGGTTCCATGTGCGCCGTAGCGACGAATACCGTGCTCTTTGTACAGGTTGTATGGCAGGGCATACAGGTAAGCCTCTTCCGGCATGGTTTGATGGAACGCGGTGTCGAATACGGCAACGTTTTTGTCAGTCAGGTGTGGGAACCCTTTTTTCGCTTCTTCGATGCCAATCAGGTGAGCAGGGTTGTGCAATGGCGCGAATGGAACCGCGTCTTTAATCCCTTGAATCACTTCATCATTGATAGTGACGGATGCCGTGAATTTTTCACCGCCGTGAACAATGCGATGGCCGATTGCGGCGATTTGATCAGAAAGTTCTGGTTTTTCGGCCAGAATAGTATTAACAATAAAGTTCAATGCTTCACTGTGGGCTGCACCAGCACCTAAAGCGGCTTCATGTTTTGCGCCATCCATTTTCCACTTAATGCGGGCTTCAGGCAGGTTAAAACATTCAGCTAGACCAGAAAGATATTCTTCACCGTTAGCAGGATCGATGATAGCAAATTTCAGAGAAGAGCTACCGCAATTGAGGACCAGTACCAGCTTACTTGACATGGAAATACCTATATCGTGTTTGTCATTGAGTCTTACAGATAAGACATGTGATTAATAAAACGTCAATTACTTATTAGCGTAGCGCGTAAGGTGATGACATTAAATGATTAACATCATGCTAAATGCAAAGAGCATGATGATAAGGTTTCGATTTTCAAAAACCCTTTTCTGCCAGCCATGATGTTAAGAGATAGCGTGATTTGTTAACAAAATGAACCTAAATGCAGTAAAAAAGGTAAAATGTGTCGCTTTACTGCTGTGTATAACACAAAAGTGGATGTAGGATACCGATAGCCAGCAGTAAAGACAAAATATACTTAATCCTACAAAAAATATTTTATCATTTACAATGTTTTTTTAAAAAATGTGTTTTTAATTGATTGAGGTCATGATGAGCGTAATACCTCCCACCAGTAATGGATGGTTGAGAAAGATGCAACTGGGGCAGCAATACATGAAGACTTGGCCGATTGAGAAACAATTGGCACCCATGTTTCCTGAAAACCGGATTATTAAGGCGACCCGTTTTGGTATCCGGTTTATGCCGCCGTTGGCTATTTTTACTTTGACATGGCAAATCGCACTGGGTGGTCAGCTTGGTCCGGCGGTGGCGACGGCACTGTTTGCCTGTAGTTTACCGATGCAAGGGTTATGGTGGTTGGGGAAACGGGCAGCAACGCCATTACCGGCGGCATTGCTGAAATGGTTTCATGAAATCCGTGATAAATTTGCCGCAGCCGGTATCGCAATGGCGCCTGTGCAGCAAACGCCAACTTATCAATCTCTCGCAGAATTGTTGAAACGCGCATTTAAACAACTCGATCGTTCGTTTCTTGATGATATTTAAGATTCATGATGAAAAGTGGATATATTGTTGATCGCAATTGGAGATTTTCCCTCAATAAAATGGTCTACTAGCCAAGTTTTCGACACTAATATCTTCTTCTTTGTTGATAGAGGCCATTTTGAATAGCGAACTCTTGTGGGTATTGACCCTGCTGTTGATAGCTATTGTTCTTTTTACCACCAGTAAACTGCGTATGGACATTGTCGCATTATTGGTGATTATCGCGTTTGTCATGAGTGGAACGTTGACGCTAAGTGAAGCGACCAGCGGTTTCAGTGATCCTAATGTGTTGCTGATAGCTGCCCTGTTTGTTATTGGCGAGGGATTGGTCAGGACTGGCGTTGCTTATCAAATGGGGGACTGGCTGGTAAGGGTTGCCGGAAACAGTGAAACCAAAATGTTGGCGTTACTGATGCTGACTGTGGCGGGGCTTGGCGCTTTTATGAGCTCTACGGGCGTGGTCGCGATTTTCATTCCTGTGGTGCTCAGTGTGGCGGCAAGAATGAAAATTTCGCCGGGGCGGTTGATGATGCCTTTGAGTTTTGCTGGGCTTATCAGCGGCATGATGACATTGGTAGCGACGCCGCCCAATATGGTGATTAACAGTGAGTTGATACGGGAAGGGCTTTCCGGTTTTAAATTCTTCTCTATTACACCCATTGGTATTTTGATTCTGTTCGCCGGTATCGGTTATATGCTGATCGCTCGTCATTGGCTGGGAAATGATCAGTCGGATAAAGGCCATGACAAATGGAATCGCCGCACTTTCCGTGACCTTATTCGCGACTATAAATTATCAGGTCGCGCGCGTCGTCTGGCGATCCGCCCGGGTTCCCCGTTGATTGGCCTCTCTCTTGATGAGTCGAATTTGCGTGTCCGCTATGGGGCTAATGTCGTTGGTATTGAGCGTTGGCGGCGTTTCCGGCGCGTTATGGTCAGTGCGATGGGCAATACCGAATTGAGAGCGCAGGATGTGTTACTGGTTGATATGTCAGACGGTGAGGTGGATCTGCGTCAATTTTGCAGTGAGCAATTATTAGAACCGATGGTGCTGCGTGGAGAATATTTCTCTGAACAATCTCGTAACGTGGGGATGGCGGAAGTTTCTCTGATCCCAGAATCGGATTTATTGGGTAAGTCGCTGCGGGAAATAAGTTTTCGTACCTGTTATGGTTTGAATGTTGTTGGTATTCGACGTGATGGTGAATCGTTGTCGGGTAAGCTGGTCGATGAGCCACTACAACTTGGGGATATTTTGCTGGTTATTGGTGACTGGAAATTGATCCGTGTCCTGAAAACCAAAATGCGCGATTTTATTGTCCTCAATCTACCGGTTGAGATCGAAGAAGTGGCCCCGGCAACGTCTCAAGCGCCACATGCGCTTTTTAGTTTGGCGCTCATGGTAGCGATGATGCTTACCGATGAAATACCTAATGTGATTGCCGCATTGATAGCTTGCCTGTTGATGGGAAAATTCCGCTGTATTGATATGGAAAGTGCGTACCGTTCTATTCATTGGCCCAGTATTATCCTGATTGTCGGGATGATGCCGTTTGCGCTGGCATTACAGAAAACCGGCGGGATTGCTCTGATTGTCCGTGGCCTGATGGATATTGCGGGTGATATGGGGCCGAGGGTGATGTTGGTATGTCTGTTTGTACTTTGTGCCGTGATCGGTTTGTTTATTTCTAATACGGCAACGGCGGTATTAATGGCGCCGATAGCCATTGCTGCCGCACGTGAAATGGCAGTATCTCCCATGCCATTTGCCATGATTATTGGTGTGGCGGCTTCCGCCGCATTTATGACTCCAGTTTCATCCCCAGTCAATACGCTAGTTCTTGGCCCCGGTGGTTATAAGTTCTCCGATTTTGTCCGGTTGGGGGTGCCATTTACCGTGCTGGTAATGGTGATTAGTGTACTGGTCATTCCTTGGTTGTTTCCATTTTAATGTGGAATGTCGAGACTAATTTCGTCCAATGACAAGCTGAACCCCGGTACAAAAACCTGCATAAAGTAATCCATCTCCTGGCTGTGACGATCAGCCAGGGTTTTCTCAAGTCGTACTTTCGCCAGATTGAATTCATGGTTACCTGCCGATAATTCTTCCAGACATTTGAGATAGGCGCACAGGGAATCAGCTTGTTTAATAATAAAAGTCTCTTCTGCTGTATGCTGGCTGTCATCCAGAATTGGACGGAAATCCTCTTGCAGCTCTGTTGGTAGCATTTCTAGTAATTTTTTCTGCGCGATTTTTTCTATCTTTTTGTATTCCCGTGCGATATGTGGATTGTGATATTTGACCGGGGTGGGTAAATCTCCGGTGATAACTTCGCTGGCGTCGTGATACATAGCCAGCAACGCAATGCGTTCAGCGTTCACGTTGCCGCCAAATTTGCGGTTTTTGATAATGGCTAAGGCATGTGCGACAAAGGCTACCTGTAGGCTATGTTCGGACACATTTTCTGTACGTACATTGCGCATCAGAGGCCAACGGTTAATCAGTTTCAAACGGGAAAGGTGGGCAAAAAAATGGCTCATAATCATCTCTTACAGTCAATGTTGCTTTTATTGTGAGCGCTGGATGGGGGCAAAGTAAACCTTAAAATCGTTTCTTATTTTTATCCCTTATTTTCAGAGGGAAATGTGCTGTTTATCGGGTATGCATTAAAACGGGTATCCAGACCGTATAGTGATTAGTGACATGATTAGTTTACATTTGCCATTAACTGGCAATGTTATAATCGTAATGGATATCTTTTTTAAAGAAATTTATTTTTCCACTCCATTTTACATACAATTTATATACAAAAATTTCATATAATTTACAATAGTTTGTTATTTATTCAGGTGTTCTCTTTTATCAAGTTTAATACATGCAATGTTTAATTCTTTTGTATCTTGCTAATGCCTTATATAATCACTGCAAAAATCTCCTATGAAAATAAAAAAATTAGTTGGTGTTACCGGTAAAAAATGAAAATTTATTGGTCTTATTTGGCAGAGAGTCATCATTTGGTATCAATAAAGAAAGTTATGGAAATGGCTATCAAGGATTTTTCTCTGACAGGGGAGGTTTTCTTCAGTGAGGAAAAAACGGGCAGGCTAGATTCATCGGACAGGCTAGATTTATCGGAATAGAAGAAATAGGTTTTCTTCTACACCGATAGAATGCATGGTATGAAATCAGTAATCTCTTTCTGTGAACGGAGATTATTTTTACTGATGATATTTGCCAATAAATCGAGCGAATTTCTGAATTGCCATCTCCAGTTCATCGAGTCTTGGTAGTGTCACAATGCGGAAATGGTCAGGTTCCGGCCAGTTAAATGCGGTTCCTTGCACTAACAAAACCTTCTCTTGTAATAAAAGGTCAAGTACCAGCTTTTGGTCATCGTGAACATTAAAGCGCTTCGTATCAATTTTGGGAAACATATATAAAGCGCCTTTGGGTTTTACACAGGAAACGCCGGGGATTTGATTAATTAATTCCCATGCTCGGTTACGCTGCTCATACAAACGACCACCAGGTAAAATGAATTCACTGATACTTTGGTAACCACCTAAGGCAGTTTGAATAGCATGTTGCATTGGCACATTGGCGCATAAACGCATTGATGCCAGCATCTCCAAACCTTCAATATAGCTCTTAGCGTGTTTCTTCGGGCCGTTTAATACCATCCAGCCTTGACGAAAACCGGCTACCCGGTATGTTTTGGATAGCCCGTTAAATGTTACCGTTAACAGATCAGGGGCGAGTGCGGCAATTGAATGATGCTGTGCATCGTCATATAAGATTTTGTCGTAAATTTCATCAGCAAAAATAATCAAATTATGTTGACGGGCTATTTCAACAACTTCTAATAGCAATTCTTTACTATATACAGCACCCGTTGGATTATTAGGGTTAATAATCACAATCCCACGTGTACGAGGCGTAATTTTGTTACGGATATCGTTTAAGTCAGGAAACCAATCTGACCCTTCATCACACATATAATGTACGGCTTTACCGCTGGAAAGTGAAACTGCCGCAGTCCAGAGAGGATAATCAGGCGCAGGAACCAGCATTTCATCACCGGTATTCAGTAATGCTTGCATTGCCTGAACGATTAATTCAGAAACGCCATTGCCGATATAAATATCTTCAACAGTCATATCCATCATATTTCGGGCTTGATAATGTTGCATGATAGCTTTGCGTGCGGAATACAGACCTTTCGAGTCTGAATAACCCTGCGCGGTTGGTAAGTTACGGATAACATCTACCAAGATTTCATCTGGCGCTTCAAAACCAAAGGGGGCTGGATTACCAATATTTAATTTGAGGACTTTATTACCTTCTTCTTCAAGGCGTTTAGCTTCCTTGAGTACGGGGCCGCGGATGTCATAACAAACATTATCCAATTTGCTGGATTTTTTAACTGCTAGCATAGAGAGTCTT
The DNA here is from genome assembly GCF_026153155.1 of Photorhabdus aballayi. Taxonomy (NCBI): domain Bacteria; kingdom Pseudomonadati; phylum Pseudomonadota; class Gammaproteobacteria; order Enterobacterales; family Morganellaceae; genus Photorhabdus; species Photorhabdus aballayi. The sequence goes on from NZ_JAPFCD010000024.1 coordinate 29,961, forward strand.
ACCTTATCTTGGCAAAAAAAGGGGTCGCCTGGCACAAAGTGTGTAACATTTAATGTACTCCTCCCGCTGAATGTTTTGAAGATGCCTTGATATATTTGGTTAAAATGGTTGTTTTAGTAGGGAAGTTGTTATTTGAGTATCTTTTTATGTAAATTATGTTGGCGTTAAATTCTGAATTTATTCACAATGTTAAATTTATAATCTGAATTGTCGGTGTTTTCTAGTGTGGAAATGGGGCATTTTTAGCGTGATAACAGTCTGGTTGCACCATTGTGGGGAGAAAATGAGCATGTCTCAATTTGCCAATAAAAATTGTTGTGTTTGTATAATTTATTCTTATGTATAAGATTTGCCTTGAATTGGCAATTCAGAACTATATATTTTAGAAAGATCGAACAATATTTTTGATCATTTCTGGAAACTAGTTGTAAATTTATCTGAATAGGATTATTAAACATTAGTGATATTGTAGATTTTTACTTTATATTTAGTTTTTCTGATATAACTTATGTTATTCTTTGACGTGAGTCAGAAAACAAAATAACCAAACTAGAAATCACATATAGGGTGTTGTAAATAGGGATTGTCCTCAATTTATTTAGGAATCCGAGTAACTTTTGCTAAGAGAGAGGAGAAAATAAAACCCGCAATGGGTTCAATAGGTAAAAAAACAGCAGTAAATCTTTGCCCTATTTAATAGAGTAGAGTACTGTCTAAGCGATGTTAATTTAATTTGATAGTGCTTACGTAAAAACACCAGGTTAGTTAGTAATTAAAATCAAAAAAAAGTGATGAATAAACAATGATAAATGCAAATCGTCCGATAATGAATCTCGATCTCGATCTGCTAAGAACTTTTGTTGCTGTTGCTGATTTAAATACTTTTGCAGCAGCAGCAGCAGCAGTATGCAGAACGCAATCGGCTGTAAGTCAGCAAATGCAACGTTTGGAGCAGTTGGTGGGCAGAGAGCTGTTTGCCCGTCATGGCCGTAATAAGCTTCTTACAGAGCATGGTCTTCAACTTCTTGGTTATGCAAGACAAATTCTGCGCGCTAACGATGATGCCAGCGCATCATTAACCTATAGCGATGCGGAAGGCGAACTAAGAATCGGTGCATCCGACGATACGGTGGATACACTGCTCCCTTTTTTGTTAAATCGTATCGCTTCCGTTTATCCGCGGATGGCAATAGATGTCCGTATAAAGCGTACTCAATTTATTGAAAGTATGCTGGATAACCATGAGATCGATTTGGCGCTCACAACCGCGAAAATCAGTCATCATCCAAGGACTGTTCTACGCTCAACACCGGTATTATGGCATTGCGCTCCTGATTTCCAGTTACAATCAAATGAACCTGTGCCATTGGTTGTGATGGATGAAACCAACCCATTCCGTCAGTTGGCGTTGGATACGCTGGATGAAGTGGGGGTATCGTGGCGGATTGCTTACGAAGCCGCTTCTCTGTCGGCAGTTCGCACGGCAGTGAATGCGGAAGTTGGTATTACTGCCCGTCCTCTGGAAATGCAAAATGCTGATCTGCGTATTTTAGGAGAAAGTGAAGGGCTTCCTCGTTTGCCTGAAACCCAATTCTCTCTGTATAGACATAGCAATGAACAGAATGAATCTGTTCTGACGGTTTTTAGTGCAATAGAGAATAAGAAAACGCCATACACGATATCGGGTGTTTCTGAAGAACTTCCTGATGATGACGATATTATTGATGAGTAATATCTGAAACACTTGTCTTTGCTAATACCTCCATTATGGACGGAAGGAGGTATTAGCTCCCTGGATATATTTATAAGCAATCATCAACTAAATTCATCTTATTTTGTTGTTATCGTAATCATTAAATATACGGTGGCATTTTTCTTAACACCCCCCTGATTTGGTTAACAAATTGTTATATTGTTAACAAAGTAATAATTCGCTGAATTGATGAAATAAGAATTTCTGTAGTGAACCAGAACTTTTCTTGTTGCTAATGAGTAAAAAATATAATTTCTTCAGATTTGAATGAATTATCAGCAGCAGTAAAATTTTTTTCTGTCGAATTGTGTACTTGATCAAAGAAATACTCCCTATGTAGCAGTGGAAAGGCAGGTTTTTCCTGAGATAATGATGTAGTAAAAGCGAGTTATCGGTTAAACTAGCTTCCGCCGCTGTTCGCATGCCAGTTGACTGACACGTTTTAGCAGTGCGGTAGCACGATCCGTTAAGACTAAGTTTGTTGTTTGTAAATAAATGTTAGATTAATTTTGTCATAACAGACAAAATATTGTTGAGAGGAGTAAAAACCAAGAAGATTCACTCCATCAATCATTGATTAGCAGTGTTTCAGATTTGGTTGTTACCCCTTCCCTTGAATCGATGTGGTGCAACACTGCCAGACAAAAGAGCAGACACTTTTGACACCACTTTTGATGAGTAAGCAATGAGTATGTCAACATCCACTGAACTCTTTGCCCATCACTGGGCATTCGCGGTATTTCTTTTAGGTGCTTTCGGTCTGTGTGCTTTGATGCTGTTAGGGGCATTTTTCTTGGGCGGAAGAGCGAAAGCCCGGGCAAAACATGTCCCTTATGAATCCGGTATTGATTCTGTCGGTAGTGCTCGTCTCCGTATGTCGGCCAAGTTCTATCTGGTCGCTATGTTCTTTGTCATCTTCGATGTTGAAGCTTTGTTTTTATATGCATGGTCAGTCTCTATCAAAGAGAGTGGCTGGTTAGGCTTTATCGAAGCAAGCATTTTCATTTTGGTGTTACTCGCAGGCTTGTTTTATCTGGTGCGTATTGGGGCGCTGAATTGGACGCCATCTCGTTCAAGCCGCCAGGTAAGTAAACCAAGTGTTGTGATTAACATTAACAATAGTCATCCGCAGTAAATAGCGAGGCATTTAAAGATGGATTATACACTCACCCGCATAGATCCGAACGGTGAGAATGACCGTTATCCCCTGCAAAAACAGGAAATTGTCGCAGACCCACTGGAGCAACATGTCCACCGTAGTGTTTACATGGGCAAGCTGGAGCATGCTCTGCATGATATGGTGAACTGGGGACGTAAAAACTCCCTGTGGCCTTACAACTTTGGCCTTTCCTGCTGTTATGTGGAAATGGCGACATCATTTACCGCTGTTCATGATGTCGCCCGTTTTGGCGCTGAAGTTTTACGTGCATCACCCCGCCAGGCGGATTTTATGGTGGTTGCTGGAACCTGTTTTACCAAAATGGCGCCGGTTATCCAGCGTTTGTATGACCAGATGCTTGAGCCGAAGTGGGTTATCTCTATGGGAGCCTGCGCCAACTCTGGCGGTATGTACGATATTTACTCTGTAGTTCAAGGCGTCGATAAGTTTATCCCCGTTGATGTTTATATTCCTGGCTGTCCTCCCCGTCCTGAAGCTTATTTGCAAGCGCTGTTGTTGTTACAGGAATCAATCGGCAAAGAGCGTCGTCCTCTGTCTTGGGTGGTGGGAGATCAAGGGGTTTACCGTGCCAATATGCAGTCAGAAAGAGAACGTAAGCACGGGGAACGTATAGCAGTGAAAAATCTGCGTACGCCAGACGAAGTTTAAGAATCTGTCTTTTAGACAGTAGGCGTGACTAAAGCAGCCTAATGAATGTAACCAGAGCAATGTGTTGCGATACTAATCCTGATCAAAACGAACACTGATCAAAGCGTTGTGGTGAAAAATGATGACAGATCAGATAGCGCAAGAAAGCGCCCGGCCTGCGTGGCAAACTCACGATCATCTTGATGATCCGGTGGTGAGTGAGCTGCGTAACCACTTTGGCCCGGATGCCTTTACCGTTCAGCCAACCCGTACTGGTTTGCCAGTTGTCTGGGTGAAGCGTGAACAATTACTGGAAGTAATAACTTTTCTAAAGAAACTGCCTAAACCTTATGTCATGCTGTTCGATTTGCATGGCATGGATGAGCGCCAGCGTACTCACCGCCAGGGTCTGCCAGAGGCAGATTTTTCTGTGTTTTATCACCTGCTTTCTATCGAGCGTAACCGCGATATTATGTTGAAGGTTGCACTCAGTGAAAAAGACCTGAATCTGCCGACTGCAACTCCTTTGTTCCCAAATGCCAACTGGTATGAGCGTGAAACATGGGAAATGTTCGGCATTGTCTTTAACGGCCATCCAAACCTGCGCCGCATTATGTTGCCGCCGACTTGGGAAGGGCATCCGCTGCGGAAGGATTATCCCGCTCGTGCGACAGAGTTTGATCCTTTCGAACTGACCAGACAGAAAGAAGATCTGGAAATGGAAGCGCTGACTTTCAAACCAGAAGAGTGGGGAATGAAACGAGGTACCGAGAATGAGGACTTCATGTTCCTTAACCTTGGTCCTAACCATCCCTCTTCTCATGGCGCATTCCGTATCATCCTGCAACTGGATGGTGAAGAGATTGTTGATTGCGTGCCGGATATCGGCTACCACCATCGCGGCGCGGAGAAGATGGGAGAGCGTCAATCTTGGCACAGTTATATTCCCTATACAGACCGTATTGAATACTTAGGCGGTTGTGTTAACGAAATGCCTTATGTGTTGGCGGTGGAGAAACTGGCGGGAATTGAAGTGCCTGACCGGGTAAAAACCATTCGTGTTATGTTGTCGGAATTGTTCCGCATTAACAGCCACCTACTGTACATTTCCACTTTTATTCAGGACGTCGGCGGGATGACGCCAGTGTTCTTCGCCTTTACTGATCGCCAGAAAGTGTATGATCTGGTGGAGGCGATTACCGGTTTCCGTATGCACCCTGCATGGTTCCGCATTGGCGGCGTTGCTCATGATTTACCGCGTGGTTGGGATAGATTATTGCGCGATTTCTTGGGCTGGATGCCTAAACGTCTTGATTCCTACGTGAAAGCAGCGCTGAAAAACAGCATTCTGAAAGGCCGTTCTATCGGGGTCGCCGCTTATAATTCGAAACAAGCCCTTGAATGGGGCACCACGGGAGCGGGTTTGCGGGCGACGGGCATTGCGTTTGATGTGCGTAAATGGCGCCCATACTCCGGCTATGAAAATTTCGATTTCGACGTGCCGATTGGTAATAACGGCGACTGTTATGACCGCGTGATGTTGAAAGTGGAAGAAGTGCGTCAAAGTTTGCGAATCTTGAAACAGTGTCTGGATAATATGCCGGAAGGTCCATTCAAAGCCGATCACCCACTGACGACGCCGCCACCGAAAGAGCGTACTTTGCAGCATATCGAAACCATGATTAACCACTTTTTGCAAGTGTCATGGGGGCCAGTAATGCCGGCAAATGAATCTTTCCAAATGATTGAGGCCACCAAAGGCATCAACAGCTATTACCTCACCAGCGACGGCAGTACAGTGAGTTACCGTACCCGCGTTCGTACACCGAGTTATCCGCATTTGCAGCAGATCCCATCGGTAATCCGCGGTGGCTTAGTCTCTGACCTGATCGTGTATCTGGGCAGTATCGATTTTGTTATGTCTGATGTGGATCGCTAACTATGCAAAGTGAAATTAACGCGAGTGCTCAACAAGCGCGCCTTGATGTGGTTAACGTAACAGAGTCTCAGGCAAAAGCAGATTTTGTGCTGAGTACCGAAGAGCACGATGCCATTGAGCATGAAAAACACCACTACGAAGATCCGCGCGCCGCTTCGATAGAAGCATTGAAAATTGTACAGAAACATCGTGGTTGGGTGCCGGATGGCGCCATTTACGCGATTGCTGATGTGCTTGGTATTCCCGCCAGTGATGTGGAAGGTGTGGCAACATTCTACAGCCAGATTTATCGTCAACCTGTGGGCCGCCATATTATTCGTTATTGCGATAGCGTGGTTTGTCATATTACCGGTTATCAGGATGTTCAGGCTGCGATTGAAAAACATCTGAATATCTGTCCGGGGCAGACAACGAAAGATGGTCGTTTTACGCTGTTGCCAACCTGTTGTCTGGGTAACTGTGACAGAGGTCCGACCATGATGATCGATGACGATACGCACAGTTCTGTCAGACCTGAAGAGATTGAGAAGTTACTGGAGCAGTATCCATGACAGCATATTCAGGAATAAAAGAAATTATTCGTACTGAGGAAAATCATCCTCTTACCTGGCGTTTACGGGATGATAAACAACCGGTATGGCTGGATGAGTACCGTAGTAAAAATGGTTATCGTGGCGCTGAAAAAGCGCTGAAAAGCATGTCCCCGGATGAAGTGGTTTCTTTGGTAAAGGACGCCGGGCTGAAAGGCCGTGGCGGTGCAGGTTTCTCTACTGGTTTGAAGTGGAGCCTGATGCCAAAAGATGAAAGCATGAATATCCGTTATCTGTTATGTAACGCAGATGAAATGGAGCCGGGTACTTACAAAGATCGCTTGCTGATGGAGCAACTTCCTCACCTGTTGGTGGAAGGGATGTTGATCAGTGCATTCGCTTTGAAAGCTTATCGTGGCTATATCTTCTTGCGTGGCGAATATGTGGAAGCGGCGGTGCATCTGCGTAAAGCCATCGAAGAAGCTAAGGCAGCGGGTTGGTTGGGTAAAAATATTATGGGCAGCGGCTTTGATTTTGAGTTGTTTGTTCATACCGGCGCAGGGCGCTATATTTGTGGTGAAGAAACCGCGCTGATTAACTCACTGGAAGGTCGCCGAGCAAATCCTCGCTCAAAGCCGCCATTTCCAGCCACTTCCGGCGCATGGGGTAAGCCTACTTGCGTCAACAACGTTGAAACCTTGTGCAACGTTCCTTCAATTCTCGACTACGGCAAAGAGTGGTATATCGGCCTAAGTGCGGGCAAGAGTAAAGATGCCGGCACCAAACTGATGGGGTTCTCCGGTCGGGTGAAAAATCCGGGCTTGTGGGAATTGCCATTTGGTACGACTGCCCGTGAAATTCTTGAAGATTATGCCGGCGGTATGCGTGACGGCTTGAAATTCAAAGCCTGGCAGCCAGGCGGTGCAGGGACTGACTTCCTGACCGCTGAACATTTGGATCTGCCAATGGATTTTGAAAATATCGCCAAAGCGGGCAGCCGTTTGGGTACTGCCTTGGCAATGGCGGTTGACCATGAAATTAACATGGTTTCTTTAACCCGTAATCTTGAAGAGTTCTTTGCCCGTGAATCTTGCGGTTGGTGTACTCCATGCCGTGACGGGTTGCCGTGGAGCGTGAAAATCCTGCGTGCAATAGAGCGTGGGGAAGGGCAACCGGGGGATATTGAAACGTTGGAACAGCTCTGTCGCTTCCTTGGGCCAGGTAATACATTTTGTGCTCACGCACCAGGAGCCGTGGAACCACTACAGAGCGCCATCAAATATTTCCGTGATGAATTCGAAGCTGGAATTGTGACCAAAAACTATGGCAACACCCATTTCATTGCGGGTATCCAGTCAAACCTGTTGAAACAGCGCTGGTAATGGGTTTTTCACGAAATTAGCAGAATTTTTGATTAACACTTGCTGAAAAGCAGGTCATTTGGAAGCATGCTGACTATGGCTACGATACATGTAGACGGCAAAAAATACGATGTAGACGGGGCTGATAACCTGTTACAAGCCTGCCTCTCTTTGGGGTTGGATATTCCTTATTTTTGCTGGCATCCAGCGCTTGGAAGCGTTGGCGCTTGCCGCCAATGTGCGGTGAAGCAATATCAAAATGCGGATGATACGCGCGGTCGTCTGATAATGTCCTGTATGACTCCGGCGGCGGATGGCACTTTTATCTCTATTGATGATGAAGAGGCTAAAAAGTTCCGTGAGAGTGTGGTTGAGTGGTTGATGACTAACCATCCGCACGATTGCCCGGTGTGTGAAGAAGGGGGCAACTGCCACTTACAGGATATGACTGTGATGACCGGTCATACATTCCGTAAATACCGTTTCACTAAGCGTACTCATAACAATCAGGAATTGGGGCCGTTTATTTCTCATGAAATGAACCGCTGTATTGCCTGTTATCGTTGTGTGCGTTACTACAAAGATTACGCCGACGGCACTGATTTTGGTGTCTATGGCGCTCACGATAATATCTATTTTGGTCGCCCTGAGAGTGGTACGTTGGAAAGCGAGTTCTCCGGTAACCTGGTAGAAATCTGTCCAACCGGGGTATTTACTGATAAAACCCATTCTGAGCGTTATAACCGTAAATGGGATATGCAGTTTGCGCCAAGTATCTGTCAACAGTGCAGCATTGGTTGCAACACCAGCCCAGGGGAGCGTTATGGTGAATTACGCCGTATTGAGAACCGTTATAACGGGACGGTAAACCACTATTTTATGTGTGACCGTGGTCGTTTCGGTTATGGTTATGTCAACCGTAAAGATCGTCCTCGTCAGCCACAGCAATTGCGTGGCGATCACTGGATCTCGCTTAACGCTGAACAGGCCATGCAGGGTGGGGCGGATATTTTACGTCAGGCAAAAAATGCCATCGGTATCGGTTCCCCACGCGCCAGTCTGGAAAGCAATTTTGCGCTGCGTGAACTGGTGGGCGCGGAAAACTTCTATAGTGGGATTGCTGAGGCTGAACAACAACGCCTTGATATGATGCTGGAAATTTTGCAACAAGGTGGCGTTTATACTCCGTCGCTGCGTGAAATTGAAAGCTATGATGCGGTACTGATTTTAGGTGAAGATCTAACGCAAACCGGCGCCCGGATGGCACTGGCAGTTCGTCAGGCTGTGAAAGGCAAAGCTCGCGAAATGGCCGCTGCTCAGAAAGTTGCTGATTGGCAAATTGCCGCTGTGATGAATATTGGTCAGCGTGCGAAATATCCTCTGTTTGTGACCAATGTGGATGATACGCGTCTGGATGATATCGCAGCGTGGAATTATTGTGCGCCGGTTGATGATCAGGCGCGTTTTGGTTTTGCAGTCGCTCATGCATTGGATAACACTGCGCCGGCAGTAGAAAATTTGCCTGACGAACTGAAAGCTAAAGTGGAAATGGTTGCGCAAGCATTGATTGGCGCGAAGAAACCGCTGATTATCAGCGGTAGTAACGTCGGCAGTGATGCCATTATTCAAGCAGCGGCCAATGTTGCTTGGGCGCTGAAAGACCGAGGCTCAGATGTCGGTTTGTCGTTTGTTGCAATCTATGCGAATAGTATTGGATTGGGAATGATGGAGGCCCAGCCGCTGGATGTTGCGTTGCAACGGATAAGCCGTGGTGAATCTGATACGGTTATCGTGATGGAAAATGATCTCTATCGGCATGCTGCGGCAGATAAGGTAGACGATGCACTGAACAACCTGAAAAACCTGATTGTGATTGACCATCAACGCACTGCCATCATGGATAAAGCCCATTTGGTTCTTCCAGCTTCTAGCTTTGCAGAAAGTGACGGTACGTTGGTAAATCAGGAAGGCCGGGCACAGCGTTATTTCCAGGTTTTCGAACCCTCTTTCTACGACAAATCGGTGGTGATGCTGGAGAGTTGGCGTTGGTTGCACTCCTTGCACACAACTTATACTGAACGCCATTTGGATTGGACGCAACTTGACCATGTGATTGATGCTTGTGTAGAAGCAATGCCGCAGCTTAAAGGCATTGTTGATGCCGCGCCTGATTCTACGTTCCGTATCCGCGGTCAGAAACTGGCGCGTTCACCGCACCGTTACAGTGGTCGTACTGCAATGTTGGCGAATCTCAGCGTACATGAGCAGCGTCAGCCGCAGGATGTCGATTCGCCATTTGCTTTCTCAATGGAAGGTAACAATAGCCCAAATGCCTATCGTCAGCAGGTGCCATTTGCATGGGCGCCGGGCTGGAACTCACCGCAAGCTTGGAACAAATTCCAAGCGGAGGTAGGTGGTCATCTGCGCTTTGGTGATCCGGGTGTGCGTCTGATTGAGACAACTGACGGTGGTCTGAACTATTTTGATCAGATTCCGGCAGCATTTACCGCACAAAATAACCAATGGACAGTGGCTCCTTACCACCATTTGTTTGGTAGTGAAGAGTTAACTCAGCGTTCTGATGTCATTCAGGAACGTATGCCGGAGCCTTATGTGATGCTCAATAGCAAAGATGCGGATCAATTGGGTGTGAAAACGGGTTCTGTTCTGGAGTTTGATTGTTTTGGTCAGCAATTGCGTCTGGCAGTTCGTCTGAGTGAAAGTCTTGCTCAAGGGCAGATTGGTTTGCCGATGGGAATGCCGGGTATCCCTCCGGTATTGGCAGGTGTTTCCGTGAATAATCTGCGGGAGGTTGCACAATGAGTTGGTTAACCCCCGAAATTATTGATGTGCTGATCGCTGTTCTGAAGGCCGTGGTGATCCTGGTAGTGGTGGTTGTCTGTGGGGCATTGATGAGTTTTGGCGAACGTCGTTTGCTAGGGCTGTTTCAAAACCGTTATGGGCCGAACCGCGTAGGTTGGGGTGGATCGTTACAAATCGTCGCTGACATGATCAAAATGTTCTTCAAAGAGGACTGGGTACCACGGTTTGCCGACAGAATGATTTTTACTTTGGCGCCGGTGATTGGTTTCGTTTCTCTGTTGTTGGCATTTGCCATTGTGCCGATCACGCCGACTTGGATGGCTGCTGATCTGAACATCGGTATTTTGTTCTTCATGATGATGGCGGGTCTGGCTGTCTATGCGGTGCTGTTTGCTGGATGGTCAAGTAACAACAAATACTCGTTACTAGGGGCGATGCGTGCTTCTGCGCAGACACTGAGTTACGAAGTGTTTATCGGCCTCTCCTTTATGGGCGTTGTTGCGCAAGCAGATTCCTTCAATATGGTGGATATCGTCAATGCACAAGAACATATGTGGAATATCATTCCTCAGTTCTTTGGCTTCTTGACTTTTGCTATCGCGGGTGTGGCGGTGTGTCACCGTCACCCCTTTGACCAGCCGGAAGCAGAACAGGAGCTAGCTGACGGCTATCATATTGAATATTCCGGTATGAAATTCGGCCTGTTCTTCGTGGGTGAATATATCGGTATTGTCACGGTTTCTGCCCTGATTGTGACAATGTTCTTTGGTGGCTGGCATGGTCCATTCCTGCCGCCGTTTGTCTGGTTTGCGTTGAAAACAGCATTCTTCATGGTGATGTTCATCCTGATACGTGCTTCTTTACCGCGTCCGCGTTATGACCAGGTGATGGCGTTTGGCTGGAAAATCTGTTTGCCGCTGACCTTACTTAACCTGCTAGCGACTGCGGCAGTGATTTTGTACAACGCTCAATAAGGGGGGAATGAACCATGACATTGAAAGAGTTAGTGGTTGGTTTTGCCACCCAGGTACGCAGTATTTGGATGATTGGCTTACATGCCTTTCATAAGCGCGAAACCCAAATGTATCCAGAGGAACCGGTTTATCTGCCGCCCCGTTACCGTGGCCGTATTGTGCTGACGCGCGATCCGGACGGTGAAGAGCGTTGTGTTGCCTGTAACCTGTGTGCGGCGGTTTGCCCGGTGGGATGTATCTCACTGCAAAAAGCTGAACATAAAGATGGTCGTTGGTATCCAGAATTTTTCCGCGTTAACTTCTCACGTTGTATTTTCTGTGGTTTATGTGAAGAAGCTTGCCCGACTACTGCGATCCAATTAACGCCGGATTTTGAAATGGGGGAATTTAAGCGCCAGGATCTGGTGTATGAAAAAGAGGACCTGACGATTTCAGGTCCGGGTAAATATCCTGATTATAACTTTTACCGTAAGACAGGTATGGCAATTGGCGGCAAACCAAAAGGTGAAGCCGACGATGAAGCGAAACCTATCGACGTTAAAAGCTTGTTGCCGTAAGGAGCGATATTCATGGAATTTACGTTTTATACCGCCGGGCTGATTGCCATATTGGCAACTATCAGGGTGATTACCCATACCAATCCGATACATGCGCTTTTGTATCTGATTGTTTCTCTGCTGGCGCTTTCAGCGGTGTTTTTTTCGCTTGGCGCTTATTTTGCCGGTGCGCTAGAGATCATCGTTTACGCCGGGGCCATTATGGTGCTGTTCGTTTTCGTGGTGATGATGCTAAACCTTGGCAAATCTGTTGTGGAACAAGAGCGTGTCTGGTTAAAACCGAAGACCTGGGTTGGTCCGGGGATACTGTCAGCCGTGCTGCTTGTTGTGCTGGTGTATACCATTATCAATGTTTCTCATGGCGATATTGCTGACAATATCACCGGTGAAGTGATCAGCGCTAAAGAAGTGGGTATCAGTTTGTTTGGTCCATATGTATTGGCCGTTGAACTGGCTTCTTTGCTATTACTTGCTGGTATGGTGGTGGCGTATCACATAGGCCGTGAACATAAACAGGGTGAAGTGCTCAGCAACCGAAATGCGGAGGAACAACCATGATACCTCTTCAACATGGACTGATTTTGGCGGCAATTCTATTTGTGTTGGGCCTGACCGGGCTCATCATTCGCCGTAATCTGTTGTTTATGTTAATTGGGCTCGAAGTGATGATTAATGCTGCGGCTTTGGCTTTTGTTGTGGTAGGCAGCTATTGGGGCCAGCCAGATGGTCAGGTGATGTTTATTTTGGCTATCAGCTTGGCGGCGGCAGAGGCGAGCATTGGCTTGGCGCTGTTATTACAGCTCTATCGTCGTCGCCAGAATCTGAATATTGATACAGTCAGTGAGATGCGCGGATGAACTTACTCTATTTAACAATTCTTCTGCCACTGCTGGGATTTTTGCTGTTGGCATTTTCCCGTGGCCGCTGGTCTGAAAATACATCAGCTACCATTGGGATTGGTTCTGTTGGTTTGGCTGCATTGGTTACCTTATGGGTTGCTATCGATTTCAACAGTCAGAATGGTGCGGGCGATCTGGTTTATAGCCAGAACTTGTGGAACTGGATGGAAGTTGGGAATTTCAGTATCCCGTTCACTCTGGTTCTTGATGGTTTATCGCTTACCATGTTGAGTGTGGTGACCGGTGTTGGTTTCCTGATCCATATGTATGCCTCGTGGTATATGCGTGGGGAAGAAGGTTATTCCCGTTTCTTCGCTTATACCAACCTGTTTATCGCCAGCATGGTGATACTGGTTCTGGCAGATAACATGATGCTGATGTATCTCGGTTGGGAAGGGGTGGGGCTATGCAGTTATTTGCTGATTGGCTTCTACTATACCAATCCGGCGAATGGCGCCGCGGCAATGAAAGCCTTTGTCGTTACCCGTGTAGGTGACGTCTTCCTGGCTATCGGCATGTTCATTCTGTATGACAATCTGGGAACGTTGAACTTCCGCGAGTTGGCGATTTTAGCTCCGCAGCATCTGGAAGCCGGTTCTTCGGTGATTACTTGGGCAACCCTGATGTTGTTGGGTGGGGCCGTAGGTAAATCAGCCCAATTGCCGTTACAAACTTGGTTGGCCGATGCGATGGCCGGTCCAACGCCGGTTTCTGCATTGATCCATGCTGCAACGATGGTGACTGCTGGGGTCTACTTGGTTGCACGTAGCCACGGTCTATTCTTGATGGCGCCGGAAATCCTGCAACTGGTTGGCACTGTTGGCGCTGTCACGCTGGTGTTGGCAGGTTTTGCCGCGCTAGTGCAAACCGATATTAAGCGGGTATTGGCTTACTCAACCATGAGCCAGATTGGCTACATGTTCTTAGCGTTAGGGGTTCAGGCGTGGGATGCGGCAATCTTCCACCTCATGACCCACGCCTTCTTTAAGGCGCTGTTGTTCTTGGCATCGGGTTCCGTCATTTTAGCTTGTCATCACGAGCAGAATATTTTCAAAATGGGAGGATTGCGTAAATCCATTCCGTTGGTTTATGTCTGCTTTCTGGTGGGGGGCGCGGCGTTATCCGCGTTGCCAATCGTCACTGCCGGTTTCTACAGTAAAGATGAAATTCTGTGGGGAGCAATGTCACATGGTCATATCAACCTAATGCTGGCTGGTCTGGCGGGGGCATTTATGACTTCTTTGTATACCTTCCGCATGATTTTCATCGTATTCCACGGTGAGGCGAAAACAAAAGCCCATCCTGTTAAAGGTATTACCCATCATCTGCCGTTGATGGTGTTGCTGGTGCTTTCCACCTTTGTAGGCGCATTGATTGTGCCGCCATTGGCGGGTGTGTTGCCGGGAAGCCATGCAACGGATCACACAGGCAAAATGACTCTTGAAGTGGTTTCTGGCGTGATCGCTATAGCGGGTATTTTGCTGGCAATGGCACTGTATTTGGGTAAACGTCAGTTGGTGAATGGTGTGGCGAAAAGTGCTCCGGGGCGTTTCTTCTCCGTGTGGTGGTTTAATGCCTGGGGCTTTGATGTTCTCTATGATTGGGTATTTGTTAAGCCGTTCAAGAACATTACGCATGTATTGCGAAACGATCCGCTAAATTCACTGATGAATATTCCTGCCGTGTTATCACGCTGGAGTAACAAAGGTCTTAGTCTGAGTGAAAATGGACAGGTCCGTTGGTACGTTGCCTCTATGGGGTTGGGTGCAGTGCTGGTTTTAGCTCTGCTGCTACTGGTTTAATTTAAGGGATACATTGCGCCATGCTATTACCTTGGCTAATTCTTATGCCCTTCATCGGTGGCCTGTTGAGTTGGCAGGCTGAACGCTTCGGTACCCGTGTACCGCGTTGGATCGCGTTAATTTCGATGGGGTTGACTCTGGTGCTCTCTCTGCAACTGTGGTTGCAGGGGGGCTTCACCTTGGCGAATCCGCAGGGGATCCCTCAATGGCAAATAGAATTTGTTATGCCGTGGATTCCGCGTTTTGGTATCAGTATTCACCTTGCTCTGGATGGCTTATCGCTGCTGATGGTGGTGTTGACCGCGCTACTGGGGCTGATGGCTATTCTCTGTTCATGGACGGAAAATCAGCCATATCAGGGCTTTTTCCACTTGAACCTGCTGTGGATTCTTGGCGGTGTGATGGGGGTGTTCCTCGCTATCGACATGTTCCTGTTCTTCTTCTTCTGGGAAATGATGTTGGTGCCGATGTACTTCCTGATTGCGCTGTGGGGGCACAGAGGCTCAGGCGGTAAAACCCGTATCACTGCGGCGACCAAGTTTTTCATTTACACCCAAGCGAGCGGCTTGGTGATGTTAATTGCGATTATGGCGCTGGTACTGGTTCACTATAACGGAACAGGCGAGTGGACATTCAGTTATGGAAAACTGCTGAATACACCCATGTCACACACCGTTCAATACTTGCTGATGCTTGGTTTCTTCATTGCTTTTGCAGTGAAAATGCCAGTTGTGCCCTTGCATGGGTGGTTACCTGATGCGCATAGTCAGGCGCCAACCGCGGGTTCTGTTGATTTGGCGGGTATCTTGCTGAAAACGGCGGGTTATGGTCTGTTGCGTTTCGCTTTGCCACTGTTCCCGGAAGCTTCTCATGAGTTCACTCCCATTGCGATGTGGTTCGGTGTGCTAGGGATCTTCTATGGCGCATGGATGGCATTCAGCCAGACAGATATCAAACGCCTGATTGCTTATACCAGTATCTCTCATATGGGGTTTGTGTTAATCGCGATCTATTCTGGCAGCCAGCTTGCTTACCAGGGGGCGATTATTCAGATGATTGCTCATGGTCTGTCAGCCGCAGGCATGTTTATTCTCTGCGGGCAGCTTTATGAGCGCTTACATACCCGTGATATGAATCTCATGGGCGGCTTGTGGAAACGTGTGCAGTTCTTGCCTGCATTATCGCTCTCCTTTGCTGTCGCGACACTGGGGATGCCGGGGACCGGTAACTTCATCGGTGAATTTATGATCCTGTTTGGTAGTTTTAGTGAATTTCCGTTAATTATAACGATTTCTGTGTTTGGTCTGGTGTTCGCTTCTGTCTATGCCCTGTATATGATGCAGCGTGCTTACTACGGTGAGGCAAAATCAGACGAACCACTAAGACGGATGGATATGCGAGAAGTGTCCATTGTAATGGTGCTGTTGATATTACTGGTGGTGATGGGTTTCTACCCGCAACCTATCCTTGATACTTCAGCGGCAGCGATGGATAACATCCAGACCTGGTACTCAGCTTCAATTTCAACTACAAGGCCGTAATTCGCCATGACAATAACTCCTCAACAACTGATCGCGCTGTTACCGCTGTTGATCGTCGGATTGACGGTAGTAGTTGTGATGCTGTCCATTGCGTGGCGACGCGATCACTTTATTAACACCACTCTGACCGTGATAGGTTTGAATCTGGCTCTGTTGTCTCTCTATTTTGTCGGACAACAAGAAGCGATGGATGTCACTCCTCTGGTTCATGTGGATCGCTATGCTATGCTCTATATCGGTCTCGTGCTGGTTGCGAGCTTGGCAACGACGACTTTCGCCTATTCCTGGCTGGAAAATTATCCAGATAACAAAGAAGAGTTCTATCTGCTGGTGCTAATTGCGACAGTGGGTGGGATTCTTCTGGCTTGTGCAAACCACTTGGCATCATTGTTTATCGGTATTGAGTTATTAACTTTGCCGCTGTTTGGTTTGATTGGTTATGCATACCGCCAGAAACGCTCTCTGGAAGCAGCTATCAAGTATATGTTGCTGTCTGCGGCAGCCTCTTCTTTCATGCTGTTTGGTATAGCGTTGTTATATGCGGAATCAGGCGATCTCTCTTTTGCTGCGCTGGGGCATCGTTTGTCTGACAGCTATATCTATCAACCTTTGATACTGTCAGGCTTGGGTATGCTGGTTGTCGGCCTTGGCTTCAAATTATCACTGGTGCCTTTCCATCTCTGGACGCCGGATGTTTACCAAGGAGCGCCTGCGCCGGTCTCTACCTTTCTGGCAACAGCCAGTAAGATAGCGATTTTTGCGGTAGTGATACGTTTATTCGTTGAAGCGCCAATGGCGGATAGTGAAGCACTGCGTACAGTATTAACCGTTATTGCGATTGCTTCTATGCTGTTCGGTAACTTGATGGCGCTGACCCAGACAAATATTAAACGTCTGCTTGGTTACTCTTCTATTGCTCACCTCGGTTATCTGCTGGTGGCGCTGGTAGCGGTACAGAATCACCAGCTTTCGGAAGAAACGGTCGGTATCTATCTGGCAGGTTATCTGTTTAGCAGTATTGGCGCATTTGGCGTTGTTAGCCTCATGTCCAGCCCATATAAAGGGCCGGATGCAGATTCCCTCTACTCATACCGTGGCCTGTTTTGGCACAAACCTATTCTGTCTGCGGTGATGACGGTGATGATGTTGTCACTGGCGGGGATACCAATGACATTTGGCTTTATTGGTAAGTTCTACGTCATTGTGTTGGGTGTGCAAGCGGAACTGTGGTGGCTGACGGGCGCTGTGGTTGTGGGTAGTGCTATTGGTTTGTATTACTACCTACGGGTGATGGTTAGTCTGTATCTGCCTGCGCCGAAGGCCCTTAATCGTGACACACCAAGGAACTGGGCATCGACTGCCGGCGGGATCGTTGTTCTGATTTCCGCATTATTGGTATTAGCGCTAGGTATCTGGCCTCAACCGATGATTGATGTGATACAGCAAGCGAAAATTATGCTCTAAATAGCCAGTCGGTTGTTACGGATTATTTGGCATAATAAAGACCCGGTAAGGTTGTCCTTACCGGGTTGTTGCAACTTATTGATAATACTTTTTCCCCCTGAATTATACTTCGCACGACTTTTATTTGCTTATCATACTCAATACCTTGTATTGCCTGATGAAGGTCAAGGGGCAAGTTATATTATATTTATTTCAGCAGAAGCCCGCTGTATTGCGATTCCAGATTGTCAAGGTAGTCTAGTTGATCGTGTATGAGTTTAGTCAAGCCTTGCTGACGAGTTTGATCATCTATGGTTTCCTGTAATTGGCTGGCAAAGATGCTCCATACTTGTTCCAGTTTAGTTGCCTGGAGTAATAGGGTAATGCGTTCTTTGTCGATTTGATGCACATCAGCTATACCGGCAATCCGTTGTTCTACGCCTTTTAACTGGGTTTTTAAATCGTCGCAATCTTTGGTTAATTGAGCAATTTGTTGATCCAATTTGATTCTGGCATCAGCTAGCTCAACATATTTTAGTCCTGTGGAGATATTGCTTAGAATCTTTTTAGTGATTTCAATTCCTTGTTTGATCGCCTGTTTGATAAGTTCTTTTTTAGGACTAGCCAGATTCAGTTTGTCGAGTTCACTGACATCGGGAATATAGTCCTTAAACATATCGGCCAGATTATATTGACGGATAATATTTTGGCTTTCGATGAGCTTGTCGCGATCTGGGATTAATTTGGCCTTATTTTTCTCTTTCTGCGTGATATCAGTTTGCAGCTCTTCTTTTTTTTCCTGTTCTTCTTTCAGGCGTTCTTCCAGACGTTCTAAAATAACGACATTGCTAACATCGGCAATTTTGCTGGCCATTATGTTAGATTCTGTGTGTAAGTTAGAAATAACGTTTTTAACGTCTTTGTTCAAATTGCGTACTTGTTCTGAACGTGCTTCCAACAGGGTCTTGCGTGTCTCGTCATCCAATTCGGTATTTTCCAGAGCAGTATCAATTTCGATGATGGTCTGGAAATAGTCTTGAGGGGGAAGTTGCCTCAGGGCAGTTTGTAGATGAGGAACAGAGGCGCGAGCAGCTTCGTCGATATCGCGACTATATAAGCTTATCCGCAGAGTTTTTTCCTGGATGATTTCAATGCCTGATTTTTGCTGGTGTGTTAAACGCCAGATATTTTTCACCGCTTGACTCAAAGTTTTTACGCTAATTTCTGGATAAGTAATCGTTTTCTGAGGGAAAGTGATGACGTCAGTCATTTTAATACTCCTTTTTTCTGTAAATCCTATGTAATACGTGAATGATTAGTTATAGCGAGATTTGTATTCTTTCAACGCTTCATCGAAAACTTTGACCAATTGTTTCGCGGAACCTTCTACCTCTTTCCAAGGGTTTATGACTTGCTGGAATTTAGTCATAAAAGAGGTCAGATTCAGTGCGTCGTTAATCTGGCTAAACTTATCTTTGGAAGCGTTAATTTGGGTTAGCATGGATTGCCACATGTAATCCAAATGGTTCAGAGCGACTTCTGCATCCAACAAGCGGGTATCAATGTCGCTAAAATCAAGGGATAAGCCAGTAATAGATTTTTGTAGTGCGCGTTTGCCGTTGATGCTCTCTTCCAGGCTACGCACTTCTTCGATCAGCATGTTTTTACGTTTTCGCACTTCCTCTGCCTTGGAGCCAAAGATGCCGCCAGTAATAGCGAGGCCGATTAGTCCCCCTGCGATACCGGAGAAGGCCAGGCCTACGAATTTATCGTAGTCTTTCTTGAGTTGGGTAATTTCCTCTTTTTTCTCAGCAATCTTATCGTCCAGATTTCCGATGCTGACTGACACCTTATTATCTCTCATCAGCTTTCGCTTATTTTCGACTTGCGGTTGTAAACCTAGAGCGATGCTGCCGTTTGACAATCTGCCGCCAATCAGCTTTAGTTTGAAATCGGATACTTCAGTTTTGACCTTTTCAGTTTTTTCCTGCTGTTTCTTAATATCACTTTTCATGGTGTCAAGGATTTCCCCTAGAACATAGGATACTTCTCTATCTTCATGGGTGTAGGTGATCTCGGCGAGTTGTCTATGTGATATTTCTCCCAATCTCCTCTTTATGCGCGTGATAATTGGCATCTCATTAATGAGACTAATGATATTCTCACCTGTTTCGGTGATTTGTTTGCCAACAACTTCCAGGTCTATGCTCTGTTGCAGAATATCGTTTTCCACATCGCTCCAGCTAAGCGAGTGAATGCGGATTTCTTCAAATAAGGCATGAATATCCTTTGGTTCTAATCCAGCGATATCGATCTTTTGGTAACCCAAGTAGCTTTTCACTTCCTCAAGATTAAAAGGGAGTGATAGTCCTTTCTTCACATACAGTTTGATATTAATCAGGTCTTCTTTGGTAAATATTCCTCCTGGGCGGGCAACACCTTCTTGTTTACCAGTCAGTAATTGCAAGGTAGCCGAGGGAATATCTGTTTCGTTCAGTGTTTTTTCCGCTGGAAGTTGAGCTAATAACATATATTTCTCCATTATTGGTTCTTGCTTTATTGAAAAATTATTAAATACATCAAGGCATAACCGAACGTCATAATACTCATGTTGTTAAATTCACGTTGTGTTTTTTATTGAATAATCTTAATTAAAAATACATATATTTACGTGATTAACTGTTTGAAAAATAGTTTAACTCATGAGTTTTATTAAATAGTATTTTTACGTTGCTATTAATCTTAAATAAATTTATTTTTAATCTTTTATGTCTGATATATAGAATTAAATAGTATGAATTTTTATTGTTTTAGCAATTGAGGGTGAGAATAATCCTTTGGTTTTCTTGTCTATATGACTTAAGTTTTCATTTATTTATTGATATTATAATGATAAATATAAAATGTTTAATTGGATTTTATATAAAAATTCAGTTAAAACAAATAACTAAGTCGGTTTTTTGATGTGGTGGTTATATGATTTCTATCTTTTTAATTTTAAAATTAGGTAATGTTGTATTTTTATAAAAAATAAGTCAGATGTTTTTTTATTATTTTTAATTATATGTTTCAATTAAAGCCTTAATTGTTCATATAGTAGTTCAAATTAACAAATAAGAGGGTTTTTTCTATAATTCTATTTGGCTATTGTGCAAATAAGATATGTTTTTATAGGATGATCTTATCCAAAGAGTAGATATTTGTTCCCTAGTTTATAATAACGGTATTTATTTAGTAAATTTTTCGTAGTAAGTAAAAGAGTCATTTTTTTATAAATTGCATCGTGAAAATTGATCATATTAATGAACTTAGTGTTCGTTATCTGAGGGACAAAACTTCTGATTTAGCCTGTTTCAGTACTGAGATAATGGCATACTGCTAACGGAATCGAACAAGCATAACTACATAAATAATCAGGGCTTTAATTATTATTAATGCCCCGTATAATCCTACTTTTATCACGTCTTTTGAGGCAGAAGTGGTGAATAAAATTGCTAATGTTGTCGCTGATGTATGTAAAACACTGAATAATGAACAAGTTAGCGAAGTTGGTATCCAACAGATTTCATTTCCTCTGCCAGCAGGTTGCAGCACTTACTGGCTGGAATGGCTGGCGGCGCAGTCTCATTATCCGCAATTCTATTGGCATCACAGAGAGGGCCATGAAGAAGTCGCTGCTTGTGGGCAAATCCACCTTTTCAGTGATATCGCTTTAGCCGAAAATTTTTTGCACAGAAACCGTCAATTTCCACAGATACGGATCTGGGGGCTGAATGCGTGGGATCGGATTCAACCAGCCCGTATTACGCAATCCGCAGCCGGGGAAGCGGGTTATCTGTTTTTGCCTCGCATCGAATTACGCCGCTGCCGTGACGAAAGCTGGTTGTATTTGAATATCGCAGGCCGGCAGGATGTGAGAAATGCACAGGAATTTCTGCAACAGTTAGTTCCGCACCGGGAATTCTCTGCGTTACAAGCAGTGATAGTGAACGCGGAGAATGTGCCGGAACGCGCCCGGTGGTGTGACTTGATTGAGCAGGCTTTGGACACTATCACCCACCGTAAGATGGAGAAAGTCGTGATGGCGCGTAAGACTCAACTGATATTGAATGAATCTTTAGCGGCTGCGCAGTTTATGGCAGCGAGTCGCCAGATAAATCACCGTTGTTATCATTTTATGTTGGCTTTTAATCGGCACGAGGCATTTTTGGCGTCTTCACCAGAACGGCTTTACTACCGTAAGCAGACTCAGCTTTATACCGAAGCGCTGGCGGGGACGGTTGCTAATTCCGATGATACTCAGCAAGCCGAAAAATTAGGGCAATGGCTTCTGGATGATAAAAAAAATCAGCATGAGAACTTGCTCGTCGTTGATGATATTTGCCAGCGCCTTCAAGGCGCCGTGGTTTCTGTCGATGTGGCTCCGCCAGATGTGATTCGTCTGCGAAAAGTCCAGCATTTACGCCGTCGGATTCAGGGAAAGTTAAAGCATGCCCGTGATAGTGATTGCTTGCATCGTTTACAACCAACGGCCGCGGTTGCTGGATTACCTCGTGAAGCGGCACGTGATTTTATCCGTGATAGCGAACCATTTAATCGTGACTGGTATGCAGGTTCCGCAGGGTATCTTTCCTGTGAACAGAGTGAGTTTGCGGTTTCGCTACGTTGCGCAGAAATTAACAACAATTTACTTTCACTGTATGCCGGTGCGGGGATTGTGATGGGTTCTGATCCACAACAGGAGTGGGTAGAAATAGAGAATAAAGCTGCCGGGTTGCGTACTTTGCTGAAAGGGGAATAGTTGAATGAAAACAATCTCCAATTAAGTGGCAATTCATTGAACTAGGATAAAGAAATAATTATCTGTGCCGTTAGGCTAATAGTCAGCTTTTATAGAAACTTTTTGAGTAAACTATGTCAAACAGCGCATTTAACCGCCGCTGGGCGGAACTTTTATTGGAAGCACTTACTCGTCATGGATTACGTCATGTTTGCATTGCACCCGGTTCACGTTCCACGCCTTTGACAATAGCCGCTGCGGCAAATAACAAACTGATTTGTCACACTCATTTTGATGAGCGTGGATTAGGTCATTTGGCTCTGGGGTTATCCAAAGCAAGTAGAGAACCGGTTGCCGTTATCGTCACTTCTGGAACCGCGGTAGCGAATCTTTATCCTTCATTAATTGAAGCCAGTTTAACGGGTGAGCGAGTGGTTTTCCTTACCGCTGATCGGCCGCCAGAATTGATGGATTGTGGCGCAAATCAGGCTATCCGTCAGAATGGTATTTTTGCTTCTCATCCATGCCAGACAATTTCTTTGCCAAGACCGACCGTAGATATACCGGCAAGTTGGCTGGTTTCTGTCATAGATCATAATATGGCGAGTTTGCGGCATGGAGCCTTGCATATTAATTGCCCATTCGCCGAACCGTTATATGGTCATGAAGAGCCTGCTTATAAGGAGTGGCAGCAGCAGTTAGGCGATTGGTGGAAAAGTAACGAACCTTGGTTGAGCCAGCCAGTAGCTAATGCTGTGGCGGAAGTGCCGGATTGGAACTGTTGGCGACAGAAAAAAGGTGTTGTATTGGCGGGTCGAATAAGTGCCGAAGAGGGAGTTAGTGTTGCTAAATGGGCAAAGGCATTGGGCTGGCCGCTGATTGGCAATGTGCTTTCACAAACTGGGCAGCCATTGCCCTGTGCCGATTTATGGCTGGATAATCCTCATGTGCAGGAGATTTTAGCGCAAGCGCAACTGGTAGTGCAGTTTGGTTTCAGTCTGGTAGGGAAACGTTTGTTACAGTGGCAAGCGAAATGCCAGCCGCAGGAGTTTTGGATTATTGATCCGATACCCGGTCGGCTTGATCCTGCCAATCATCGCGGCAAAAAATTAACCTATGATATTGCTGACTGGTTACTGGCTCATCCCGCACAGCCGCGTGTGCCGTGGGCACAATCGCATACACCGTGGGCAGAAGAGCTCATTGTCTGGTCAGAAAAAGCCGTTAACTGCGTTAGAACAGCATTGGCAGGGAAATTCGGTGAAGCAACTGTGGCCTATCGATTGCGTGAATTACTGCCTGAACGCGGACAGTTATTTGTCGGTAACAGCCTGATTATTCGTTTGATAGATGCGCTGGGGCAATTACCGGCAGGATATCCGGTTTACAGTAACCGGGGCGCTAGCGGCATTGATGGGTTAATTTCCACTGCGGCGGGTGCGCAACGGGCAACAGAAAAGCCCACTTTGGCTGTTATCGGTGATTTATCGGCGCTTTATGATCTCAATAGTTTGGCTCTGTTGCGTCATCCTTCCTCACCAGTCGTGTTAATAGTGGTAAATAATAACGGCGGGCAGATTTTCTCTTTATTATCAACCCCGGAAGAAGCAAGGCAACGTTTTTACTGTATGCCTCAGCAGGTTAGTTTTGATCATGCTGCGGCGATGTTCGGCTTGAAATATGCCAGCCCACAAAGTTGGATGGAGTTACAACAAGGTATTGAGCAGGCATGGCAACAAAATGAAACCACGCTGATTGAGCTAAAAGTGCCGGAGAGAGAAGGTGCTGAATGTTTGCAACAACTGTTAAAACAGGTGGCCGTGTTGTGAGTCTCGCTTGTCGCAAGTTTAACGATCACAATGACCGCCCTTGGCTGGTGTGGTTACATGGGTTATTGGGCTCTGGTGATGAATGGTTGCCGTTAGTGAATCTGTGTGCTCAACATCCCTCATTGATCATCGATTTACCCGGTCACGGTGATTCTGCAAAAGTGCAGATAAACGATTTTGCAGAGATGAACCGTCTTTTATCTGCAACGTTAAGAGAACAGCAAATCGCTCAATATTGGTTGATTGGTTACTCCCTAGGTGGACGCATTGCTATGTATCATGCCTGTTATGGTGATATTCGAGGATTGTGCGGGTTACTGATCGAAGGAGGAAATCCCGGATTATTTTCCCAACAGGAGCGGAATGATCGTCTCGAACACGATAGCCATTGGGCCGGACGTTTTCGTTCTCAGCCGATGGAACAGGTTTTATCTGATTGGTATCAGCAGCCGGTTTTTTCTGATCTATTACCTGAACAGCGTCAGCAACTGATCAAAGTACGCTGCCATAATGATGGCGATGGTGTGGCTAAAATGCTGGAAAATACCTCACTTGGACATCAACCTTGGTTGGTTCCTGTATTGCAGCAACTGACGTTGCCTTTTGCTTATCTATGCGGTGAAAATGACAAGAAATTCGGACGATTAGCAAAACATTGCGCTTTGCCGCTGCAAACTATTCCACATGTTGGGCATAATGCTCACCGAGCGAACGCGGCGGCGTTTGCTGCGACAGTAAACCATTTTTTATCACTCTTTAATGCATAAGGAATACGAATATGATTTACCCGAGCGAAGAAGAACTTTATGCCCCAATTGTATGGCAGGACTGCTCCGAAGGGTTTGAAGATATTTTTTATCACAAATCCACCGATGGTATGGCTAAAATTACTATCAATCGCCCGCAAGTACGTAACGCATTCCGGCCATTGACGGTTAAAGAGATGATGCGGGCGTTGGATGATGCCCGCTATGATGACACTATCGGGGTGATTATCCTGACAGGTATGGGTGAAAAAGCGTTTTGTGCCGGAGGTGATCAAAAAGTCCGTGGCGATTACGGTGGTTATAAAGATGCCAATGACATGCATCACCTAAATGTCTTGGATTTCCAGCGTCAGATTCGCACTTGTCCAAAACCCGTCGTTGCTATGGTTGCTGGATATGCGATTGGCGGCGGTCATGTACTGCATTTGGTGTGTGATCTGACCATTGCGGCTGACAACGCTATTTTCGGTCAAACCGGGCCTAAAGTGGGTTCTTTTGACGGTGGTTGGGGGGCATCTTATATGGCACGGATTGTTGGGCAGAAAAAAGCCCGCGAAATCTGGTTTCTGTGTCGTCAATATGATGCTAAACAAGCGTTGGAGATGGGTTTGGTTAACACCGTTGTGCCTTATGCGGATCTGGAAAAAGAGACCGTTCGCTGGTGTCGTGAAATGCTGAAAAATAGCCCGATGGCCCTGCGTTGCTTAAAATCTGCTCTAAATGCGGATTGTGATGGTCAGTCTGGGTTGCAAGAGCTGGCAGGTAACGCCACCATGCTTTTCTATATGACCGAAGAGGGTCAAGAGGGGCGTAATGCATTCGTTGAGAAGCGCCACCCTGATTTTAGTAAATTTAAACGTAACCCATAATGCGAACTGCAACTTTATACCGGTTCAAATTGCCAATGGAAGCCGGTGTTATCCTGCGATATCAGCGGCTTAAAACCCGTGATGGTTTTTTGGTTCACTTACAGGAAAATGGTCAACAGGGATGGGGTGAAATTTCACCACTACCGGAATTCAGCAAAGAAACCGTTGAACAGGCAGGTGAAGCCGCAGTGGTATGGCTTAAACAGTGGCGCCTTGGCGCTGAACCTGATGAAAGTGAATTACCTTCTGTCGCATTCGGGATTAGCTGCGCATTAGCTGAATTGCAGGGTAAATTACCGAAAGACGCTAACTACCGGAAAGCGCCATTGTGTAATGGCGATCCTGATGAACTGATTGTTCGTCTCAGTAACATGAGTGGACAAAAAGTTGCCAAAGTGAAAGTCGGGCTGTATGAAGCGGTACGTGATGGCATGGTAGTTAACGTTTTACTAGAAGCGGTACCGGATTTATCTTTGCGACTGGATGCTAACCGTAGTTGGAGCCGTGCTAAAGCGGACAGTTTCGCTAAGTATGTCAATCCTGATTACCGCAACCGAATTGCCTTTTTGGAAGAACCTTGTCAAACCCCGGAACAATCGCTCGCTTTTGCCCGTGAGACCGGGATCGCCATTGCGTGGGATGAAAGTGTCCGTGATGAGGGTTTTAAAGTAGAGGCCCAAAAAGGGGTGGCTGCTATTGTGATTAAACCCACTCTGATAGGAAGCCTTGCCCGTTGCTGTCAGTTGATTTCAGCCGCGCACAATGCTGGATTGGAAGTGGTGATCAGTTCCAGTATTGAAACTAGTTTCGGTTTGACTCAGCTTGCCCGCATTGCTCATTGGCTGACGCCAGCGACTATTCCTGGATTGGATACGCTGGAATTGATCCAGTCTCAGTTAGTACGCCGTTGGCCGGGTAGCTCGATGCCAGTAACAGGATTGGACGAGTTAGAAATCGCATGGCGCAGTTAAATCCATTTACCCAGTGGCCGTGGCGCTACTGGGCATCATTTAGTCCTGACAATATTGCCGTCAGGTTGTGTGATCGTTCCCTAACCTGGCATCAATTAGTGATCTCTTTGGATACGATTGCGGCCAATTTTCGCCAACAGGGGGTAGTTGAAGGTAGTGGCGTAATGTTGCGAGGAAAGAACAGCGAAGAGATGCTGTTTTGCTATCTTGCGGCGCTACAGTGTGGCGCGCGAGTATTGCCACTGAATCCTCAATTGCCTGAAATGCTCTTGGCTGAATTACTGCCGCATTTGAATATCGATTTTGTGGCTGATTTTTGTGGTGACAACTTGCCTGTGATGAATGCCAGAATCCTTGATTGGAAAAGTGAACCACTAAATTCTGATGATAATTCAGTGGCATGGGATGCTATGCGCCCAGCCAGTATGATACTG
Source organism: Photorhabdus aballayi (assembly GCF_026153155.1). NCBI lineage: Bacteria > Pseudomonadati > Pseudomonadota > Gammaproteobacteria > Enterobacterales > Morganellaceae > Photorhabdus > Photorhabdus aballayi. Next base: position 57,040 of record NZ_JAPFCD010000024.1, read on the forward strand.
ACTTCCGGCTCTTCCGGGTTACCTAAAGCGGCTGTTCACTCAATTCATGCTCATCTTGCCAGCGGGCAAGATGTACTTTCAGCCATTGATTTTCAGCAACAAGATAGCTGGCTGCTCTCATTGCCGTTGTTTCATGTATCGGGTCAGGGAATCATTTGGCGCTGGCTAATCAAAGGGGCTTGTTTGGTGCTCAGAAATGCCAATCTGTTAGATTACGCTTTGGCAGATTGTACTCACGCTTCATTGGTTCCGACTCAGCTTTGGCGGTTACTGGAGCAATCACAAAATCAGACACTGAATTTGAAACAAGTGCTTTTGGGTGGAGCAATGATCCCTATTGAATTGACTCAAAGAGCGGAACAGCAAGGCATTTGTTGTTGGTGTGGCTACGGCTTGACCGAACTGGCTTCAACGGTATGCATTAAACGGGCAGACAATCTTCCTGGTGTCGGTAATCCCTTACCGGGCAAAGAAATTCGGCTAATAAATGAGGAAATTCAGATTCGTTCTGGCAGCCTTGCTAATGGATATTGGCGAGATGGAAAATTACAACCATTAGCTGATGGTGATGGCTGGTTTCATACTCGTGATCGAGGAGTGATACAAAATGGCGAGTTGCAAATACTTGGTCGGATGGATAATCAATTTTTCAGCGGCGGAGAAGGGATTCAGCCGGAAGATATTGAACGGGTGATTAACACCTATCCACAGGTAGAACAGAGTTTTGCTGTTCCGGTGCCCGATCCTGAATTTGGTTATCGCCCAGTTGCGGTAATAGACAGTCATTCTGCTGAAGTGATCGATTTATTACCGGAATGGTTGATTGATAAACTGGCTACTTTTCAGCGCCCAGTCGCTTACTATCTGTTACCTCAAAAGCTTAAAAATAACGGCATTAAAGTTTCCCGTCAGCAAATCAAAAAATGGGTGCTGGATTTACCCGGTTGCTCTTGAGCTATTTTGATTTGTATTTTGTGTGGTGAGATGGATATCCATCTCATTTGCTCTATTGCCGCTTCAGAATAGCGATTCTGCTTATTATGCTATGAATTTAGCGAAGCTATAACCGAATCTAAAAGCTGTGAATTACAGGCAGATACCAACCCGCCACCAAACATAACGTTTTCTCTACTACCATTTAACGTACAGTAATCTCCACCTGCTTCTTTAATACAAGGCAGAATAGCTGCGCTATCCCACGGTTTCATTAATGTGTCGATAGCACAATGAATACGACCACTTGCAACCATTGAGTGCTGATAACAGTCATTTATAAACATAAAGTCTCGAGCTGTCTTCACCAATGAATTGAGATTGTACGGAATTGCCCCATCGGCTAGATGGTATGATGAACTATGTATCCCTGATGCAGAAATGACGGCATTACTAATTGTATCTGGAGAACCGTTTTGAATAATAAGCCTGCGTAATGAGACATCGTTATTACTCATCCAACAACCCTGTCCTTCCGAAGCGTACACAATAGTTGAAATAGCAGGAAAACTAATAACACCCATAATAGGCTCGCCATTCTCGACAAATGCGATCAGAGTGCTGAACAATGGCACACCATATAGAAAGGCCCGAGTACCATCAATAGGATCGATAACCCAACCAGTTTCAAATTTATTAGACCCAGTCAATCCAAATTCCTCACCAAGAATAGGGACTCCCGGGCATTGTTGCTCTAAAAGATTTCTAATTTTAGATTCGATTCTTACATCAGTATCCGTTACAACAGAACGATCGAGTTTATATTCAAATTCTTGAGAGCCATTGAATCCATCTAGAGTGATTGTCTTAACCTTTTTAACCGCTCTGAGTGCAATATTAAGCATATCTGTCATTTTACGTCTCCTAATAATGGGTCACATGTTGTGACCCATTTTCATTACTTACATTTGAAGTGTCTTCATCATGAAGTCGTCAAGATTGTCTTTAAATTCACTGATATAAGCCCATAGATACTCGGAGTGTTCATCGGAGAGTTTTACGGTACCTTCGCACTTCACGTCAAAATTGACTTGGATACATTTATTTTCACCTGCTTTGTACTCAGCAGAACTCACGAAATTAACTAATTCCAATAAATTTAAGTTGGTTTCTTCCTTGATTTCACGTGCAAGTCCTTGGACTATTGACTCAGCATTTTTAATGCCCCCTGAGGGGATCTCCCATACATTGGGGAGAAATTCATGTTCTGATCGTTTAAGAAATAGCACACGCCCTTCTGTGTCTCGGATGATTCCACCGACAACGATACGATCGTAAGCAGAAAATAACTTAGCAACTTCCTTTGGAATTAAATTATTCACTTTCGGAACCTTTCAACTGTAGAAGTAATAATTGTTAGATAATTATCAATAAAATATTGACGCTCAGGGCCATACCAAATATCTAGTTTAAACATGCTATTATGAAACTTAATTGCATTTTTAAAGTTTTCAGGTAATACACGGTCTTTCTTTTCGTAGTTCTTAGAAATACGCTCTGGAGAATGGAATAAACTGTAGTTGTGGATGGGGCAAGTGGAACCCGGAATATCTGCTTCGACAGCACCAGCTTTAATCAATGCATCGACAAATTCATGCGAGTCAACTGTAAACTTACTCTTATCAAATATAATAGGCATCGCATACCAGGCGGGGTTTGCTTTTTCTGGAATTCGGGCTATCTTTAAGCCATTAATTTTTTCGATTTCATATTTCAGGATACTTGCGGTTTCGCGTTTTTCTTCCATCATTTGATGGAATTTATCCATTTGTGGCAATACAACAGCGGCACCTAATGGATGCATACGTAGGTTGAGACCTGTTCCGGTAATAGCAAATTCTTTCAAATTATCTGTATGAACTTCTTTCTTTGCACGTTTATTAAAGTGACCAACAAGTACTGCACGTTCGTAAAACTCGCGGTGTTTAGTTGCAAAGAAACCACCTTCCCCAGAAGTTAGAATTTTCTTACCTTGGAAACTCCATGCAGAACCGTCAGTGAAACTACCAATCATTTTGTTGTTCCAAGTAGCACCGTGCGCATGAGAGCTATCTTCTAAAAGAAGAATGTTGTACTTCTCACAAACCGCCATAAGTTCATCCATATCACAAGGTATACCCCACATATGCGTGGCGACTACAGCTTTAGTTTTCGGGGTGATTAGAGATTCTACAGCTTTAGGGCAAATGTTTCCGTTGTCAGTGCAGTCTGCAAATTTCAACTCTGCTCCTAATTGGTGGAGTGGGCTACAGGTTGCAAAAAATGTATAACTTGGAACAATAACTTCATCACCCATTCCGATACCCGCGCCATAATACATTGAAAATAATGCGGTCGTACCTGAGTTAACAGCAAGAGCATTTTCAACACCGAAAAGGGATTTAAACTTATCTTCCAATTTTTGGTAAATACCACCATTATCATAAATTGAAATATCTTCATGCAACTGATGAGCTACGCTAGCTTTGATATTTTCATCAATGATTGGATGTGTAAATTTAGAGTATTTATTCATTTCTGTTTGTTCCTTATTTATATGATCTTATACCCACTTTCAATGAAAGCATGTTCTAGAAGGCTTGTAATTACGATTGAATTTTTTAAATTATTTGAGAATGAATCTTTCCCATTTGAAAAAAGAAAATCTTGGTACATATCAACGAAGGGGGATTCGTCATCAGGATGAAAATGTTGCTCGGAAATAACTTCTTGCTTTTTATTTTTAATTTTTAATTGATTTTGGCGGATTCGACTAATAAGTCCTGAGCAGGTGGCTGATTATTTGAAGCAACATAAAGGGATATTTTTGCATCATGAGACGATTTATAGGCTGATTTATCAAGATAAAAGAGAGGGGGGTGATTTATGGCAACATCTACGAATTGCCAGAAAACCCTATCGTAAACGCTATGGTTGCTATGAAAAAAGAGGCAAAATTAAAAATCGGGTCAGTATTGATAAGCGCCCGGAAATCGTTGATAAAAAAGAGCGTATCGGCGACTGGGAAGGTGATACGATAATAGGGAAAGATAAAAAAAGTGCCTTATTAACCCTGGTTGATCGTAAAACGCTGTATACAATTATTGTTAAACTGGATGGCAAGCGAGCATCAGAAGTCACGAAAGCGGTGGTGAAAGTATTATATCCGTTAAAACAAAGGGTTAAGACCATCACCTTCGATAACGGTTTGGAGTTCGCAGATCATGAAACCATGAGTAAAAAATTAGAAACCGAAATTTACTTTGCCCACCCTTACTTGCCTTGGGAAAGAGGGATCAATGAGAATATCAACGGGTTAATTAGACAATACTTTCCAAAGGGAACTGATTTTAATGAAGTCTCTGATCAGGAAATAAATTTTGTGGTAAACAGATTAAATCATCGCCCCCGAAAAACACGGGGTGGGAAGACACCGAATGAATTATTTAAGGGTATACGAACATGTTTACTTCCAGATTAACGATGTTGCACTTATTATGTGAATCTACCAGTCGTTATTATTTTAAAAAGAGGCAGATGTGAATATGACCTGACTTGTGATGATTACGGTGATAATTAAGTTAAGGATAATATTATGTATCATTATGTTGAAAGTGGATTATCAAATATTTGGTTAGCGAATGGATTTCAACAGGAAATAATTGATGGTGAAGTTTATATCAGTATCGACAATCTTGATGAATTGCATCGTTTAATTGCTAAGGTATTAGTTTCCTTGAAACGCCTACTGTCAGCAGAAGAAGTTCGTTTTTTACGCATTGAAATGAATATGTCTCAAAAGCTCCTATCTAACTTGTTGGGCGTCGATATTCAGACAATTGCCCGTTGGGAAAAGGGGCAGTCTGGTATTCCAAGGGTTGCTGATGTTGCTTTGCGTTCTCTTTACACAGAATCAATTGATGAGCAAAGTTATATTGGTGAAATGCTGAGGAAGTTGTCAGAAACTAGTATCCAGCAGCAAGCAGAAAAATTGGTTTTTGCTGAAAAAGATAATATGTGGCAAAAGTTGGCATGATGAAAATATTCAATTAAACACTTCGTACTGCCCATTATTTATCGTGTAATAACGGGCAGAGACGGTTAAAAAAACGTATTGTTAGACATTATCCTTTGATTTTTTTCAGCGCATTTTCAACACCAGCGCCATATTCTGGATGAACTTTTCTAAATAGCTCCACCTGACGGCGTTGAGTATCTTCATGTGCTTGTGACAGTTCACTGGCAATACGGTCAAACATACGCTGATGCTCTTTACTGCTGATTAAGTTATATAGCCCGCGAGGCTGACTGAAATAATCTTCATCTTGACGATGGTTCCAGTGATCGGCATCTCCTTCTAAAGACAATGATGACTGTTTGAATTCAGGTTGTTCCTGGAACAATCCTGCATTGTTTGGTTCATAAGTCACGGTATTTCCGCTGTTACCGTCAACACGCATTGCCCCATCGCGATGGTAATTATGGAACGGACAGCGAGGTGTATTGACCGGAATTTGATGGTGGTTAACGCCAAGACGATAACGTTGAGCATCACCATAAGAGAACAGACGGCCTTGTAACATCTTATCAGGGGAGAAACTGATACCCGGCACGACATTAGCGGGGTTGAAAGCAGCCTGTTCAACGTCTGAGAAATAGTTATCAGGGTTACGGTTTAGCTCGAAATAACCGACATCAATCATCGGGTAGTCGCAGTGAGGCCATACTTTGGTCAAATCAAATGGGTTGTACGGCAACAGATTAGCTTCTTTCTCTGGCATGATTTGAACTTTTAATTTCCAGCGTGGATAATCTCCTTGTTCAATTGCGTTAAACAAATCACGCTGAGAACTTTCACGATCTTTACCCACCAGCGCTTCTGCCTCTTCATCCATCAGGTTTTTAATGCCTTGCTGACAACGGAAATGGAATTTCACCCAGAAACGTTCATTATCTGCGTTGATAAAGCTGAAAGCATGGCTACCAAAACCGTGCATATGGCGGAAAGATTTAGGTACCCCACGGTCACTGAAATCAATCGTTAATTGGTGCAGTGATTCAGGTTGGTGAGAGAAAAAATCCCATTTATAGGCAGGATTACGTAAATTAGTGTGGGGATCGCGTTTAACAACATGGTTAAGATCTGGGAACTTCAGTGGATCACGAAGATAGAATATTGGGGTGTTGTTGCCGACTAAATCCCAGTTGCCTTCTTCGGTATAGAACTTAAGGGCAAAACCACGAATGTCACGTTCAGCATCTGCTGCGCCGCGCTCACCGGCGACGGTTGAGAAACGGGCGAACATCTCGGTTTTTTTGCCTATTTCAGAAAAAATCTTAGCGCGGGTGTACTTAGTAATATCGTGAGTAACCACAAAGATTCCATGAGCGCCAGAACCTTTGGCATGCATACGACGTTCTGGGATCACTTCACGATCAAAATGGGCAAGCTTTTCTAAGAACCAAACATCTTGTAACAACATAGGACCACGTTGGCCCGCGGTCATGACATTATTGTTGTCAACGACAGGGGCGCCAGCATTCGTTGTCAGTCCTCTCTTTTTCATCACACTTCTCCTGTTTTACATGAAAAAAAACAGCGGAATCGCTGATTAAGAAAAATGTTCTGGTCAATGGCGAAATGCAAATATTGTGTTTTTTTATAATTTATTTATTATTTTCTTGTTTACTATTTAATATAAAATTATTCATATAGTTAATTATTAAGTACATGGAATGAAGAATTCACACATATTTAGTAAGTATAGATGATTCATTTCTTTTTGTTGTCTATCGGTTTAGCTGTATTTACGTAAGATGTGTAACATTAAGTAAATAAAGAGGAAATGTAATGAAGATTTATCTTGCTGCGGTAGCAACCAGTTTGTTGTTCATTGCTGAGTCTGCGAATGCAATTTCCGTGAATGTTCAGGTTGGTCGCCATTTCACCAATACTTCTGCGGCAATTGGCGATAACAGCGCCGGTTTATCTTTTAACGGCAACTGGGCACGCAGTGATCATAACGGGCAGTTGGGAAGTGTGGGAACAGCATTTAGCCTGCCGGTCGGTCCATTGACTGCCAGCATTGGCGGTAAAGCTCTCTATTTATCCCCTAAAGATGGGAAAAATGGTGAGGCATTAGCGGCAGGCGTGGGTTTGAGTTGGGCTGTTATGCCTTCTTTAGCTCTATACGGTGAAGCTTACGGTGCGCCATCCAGATTAACTTCGGGTATTGATTCTTATGCTGAGGCTGCTGGTGGCTTACGTTTTACTGTACTTAAACCGTTGACAGTGGATGCTGGTTATCGGGTTATGAATATGAGAGGGAAAGACGGACACAGGGATAACAAATTGGCTGATGGATTTTATATCGGTGCCGGTTTGAACTTCTAATTTACTTTTGTATTTTGTCCGCACCATTTCTGATGCGGACAGTTTCGACTGCTAATTAGCCCACTTTTGGCAGTAAACCAGTGACAATACCAATCTGGATGGTAATTACCGTAATTCCGCAAAGAAATATCAGAATCAAAGCGGGTTTTCCGCCTTTTACCCGATAGGCTCTTTGCTCAATTTGACGGCTGCGCCATGCCAGCATGGAAGGCAGTAACAGTGCGAGAATGGACAGCGCTACTGCGGCGAAAGTTAACGCCATCACAAAGTTTGGATAATACAAAGCACAAAGTAGTGGTGGAACAAAAGTAATGATGCCGGTTTGCAGGCGGCCTGTTGCGTTGTTACGGCGTTTGAACAGATCTGCCATGTAATCAAACAAACCTAAGGAGACCCCAAGAAATGAGGTTGCCAATGCCAAATCAGCAAACAGACGAACAGCAAGTTCTACACGAGGGGTTGCGACAACCTCTCTCACGGCTTTCAACAGCCCATTCAGCCCTGATTGTTCCGCTAAGATCCCGACAAAAGTATGAGAAGAGATGGCGCCTAATGTTGCCAATTGCCATAGGATATAGGCAGTTAATGGGATTGCACTACCGATAACAAATATTTTGCGTAACTTGCGGGTATCGCCTCCCATATAATTGACGATACTTGGCACACTGCCGTGAAAACCGAAAGAGGTGAATACCACGGGAATCGCTGATAATACCAAACCTTGTTCTAAAGGCATTGACATCAGGTTAGTACTTTTGATGTGGGGCATCATGACGGTCAGCATAATAACCAGAAAGATGATTTTTGCCGTAAATAGCAGACGGTTAATCATATCGACAGATTGAGTACCGATAGTGACAACACAACCCGCGACAAGGGTAAAAATCAGCACGCCAAATGAGACAGAAATAGGTTTATCCAGCCATGAAGAGAGGCTGCCCGAGAGCAACTCACCGGCGCCACTAATATAAGCGGTGGTCAGGGCATACATCAGGAAGAGCATACTAAAACCGGTGAGCCATTGACCTCCTCGTCCCAGATAACGTTTTGCCACGGTTCCCAGACCCGTATCGGCTGGGCTGTATTGATAAACTTCCACCAGCAATAAAGCGGTATAGCTCATCAAAACCCAAAGAGCGACTAACATCACAAAGGTTGTTCCAAAACCGACACCGGCCGCTGCCAGCGGCATCGCTAGCATTCCTGCGCCAATTGTCGTGCCCGCTACGATAAAAATACTGCCAAGAGTACGATTCTTCACGCTTTCCCCTAGTTTCTGAACTGATTGAAATCATTATAGAAAGGCAGGCTAAAGGATTAATTTATTTGTGTCAAATTAAGGTTACATTTAGTGTAAATAAATAATTACAATTGTGTTTTTGCATGATCCTAAGTTATGTATTTCATTAAATATAAAAAGTTACTTATCCTATTAAGTATTTAAAAAAACAGACTTTACTCACACTTAAATAAGATTGATTTTTATTTTCATCTAGATTACCAATTAAAATAAGACGTTATTCATTATCTTAATAATTAACGTATGGTGAAATAAAAATTACCAATGGAAAGCATATCTGTTTGTCTTAGGAAATTAATTGTATCTGCTCTATTCGCTATATCAGGGCAAGCTTATGCTTCAGAGTTTGTTAGCCCGGCGGATCAAGAGGTTATCACTCAACAACAAAAATCGTTATTGCAGCAGGCTCAGCAGCAACGGGAGGCGTTACGTAACAACATCACTTTATCTCCAGATTTAGTGCCCGAAATTGATGGCGCTAAGTCTGTTTGTCATACCGTTCACCATATTCAATTTGAAGGGGCTGAGAGTCTTTCCCTGTCAGCTCGGGAAAAGCTAATACAGCCTTATTTATCCCGTTGCTTAACTTTGCCAGATATTAATGAACTGGTGCGTAAAGTATCGAATGCCTATATCGAGCGAGGTTATGTTACTTCTCGTGCTGGACTAAGAGCACAGGATTTATCCACTGGCATGCTCATTATTACCGTGAGTGAAGGAAAAGTTGAATCAATCACACTTGATGGTGAGAAATCACTTTCATTGAAAATGGTTTTTCCGGGAATGGTTGGTAACATACTGAATCTGCGGGATATTGAACAGGGGATGGAACAACTGAACCGGCTTCCTTCCCAACAGATAACCATCGATATTCAGCCGGGAAAACAACCCGGTTATTCTGCGGTTATCTTAAAACGAATATCGACTCGTTTGCCGGTTGGCGCCAGTTTAGGGATAGATAATAGTGGTCAAAAAAGTACTGGTACCGGGCAAATCAACGCCAGTGTGAATGTAGATAACCTATTACATCTTGCTGACCAATGGTCATTGTCTGCCAGCCGCAACAGCGATTTCCGTAATAACCATCATAGTCGAAGCTTCTCTTCCAATGTGACAATTCCTTATGGTGACTGGTTGTTCAGCTATCAATATGCGTGGAACGATTCTTTTCAGAAGGTTCCGATTGGCTCACAAACCTACCGCTATGAAGGTGACAACCAGACTCACCGGCTAGCAATAAACCGGACGTTATATCGTGACGGTGAGCAGAAGCTGACTCTGAATGCAGGAATAACACATCGTCAGACGACTAATTTGTTCGCAGGAAAGAAATTATCCATCAGCAGCCCGATATTAAGTGTTGCCAATCTTGGTCTTAATTACAGTTCGGTACTGGCGGGTGGCTATATCACTTTCAATCCTGCATTGAGTTATGGCCTACCTGTGTTAAGTGCAACAAAAGATGACCCGCATTTCCCGGATGCTCCACGTAGCCAATTCCGCAAATTCAATCTGAGTGCTAGCTATTTTGTCCCGGTCACGGACTCCGTTTATTACCTCTCATCTGTTTACGGTCAAACCACACCATACAACCTTTATGCCAGTGAACGTCTCTCATTAGGCGGGCAATATTCTGTTCGGGGATTTAAAGAGCAATACCTGACTGGCAATCGCGGTGGGTATTGGCGTAATGAACTGAATTGGCGAATTTCAGAGTTGCCTGTGCTGGGTGAACTGGCTTTAACGGGGGCACTGGATACTGGTTGGTTACAGGGAAAAACTGGGCAAATCGATGGCGATAAAATCTATGGCGGTAATGTTACTGGCACTGCGCTTGGCGTCTCACTGACCAATCGCAGGTTTAATCAGACTATGACTTTAGGAACACCATTGACTCATCCTGATCATCTGAAACCAGATAACTGGGTGGTTTACTGGTCTGCATCACTGATTTTTTAGCGATGTAATACAGGGAGTTATACCAATAACCTTATATTTAAATTAAGAAAAAAGGACAGAATGATGGAAAGACGTAACAGCCCTATGGCAAGGGGCGCTTGTTATCTTTTAATTTATCTTACTGCCGTATATCCCCTTCACCCTGCTATTGCGGCCGGGATCACGCCAGATAATAACCGCACACAGGTACAAAACCAGGGTAATGTGCCGATCGTAAATATTGCTACGCCTAATGGCGCAGGAATATCCCACAACACCTATAAAGAATTCGATGTTGCCACTCAGGGCGCTGTATTAAATAACGCCACTCAGGCAGTTAAATCACAATTAGCCGGGCAACTTAATGCTAACCCTAACTTGAATGGAAAATCGGCTGAGCTGATTATTAATGAAGTTACTGGCAATGGACGATCTAATCTTCAGGGAAAACTAGAGATAGTTGGTCATAAAGCCAATGTGATGATTGCTAACCCCAATGGTATTACCTGCGATGGCTGTGGTTTTATTAATACGGGCAGTGCAACATTGACTACCGGTAAGCCTCAATTTGATAAACAGGGTGCGTTGGAAGCACTGGAGGTTAAAAAAGGCCAGATTACCATTGGTGGCAAAGGGCTGGATGGCAAATCGACAGATTATATCGATATTATCAGCCGGGCGACTGAGCTTAATGGCAAAATTCAAGCGCAAAATTTATCCCTGACGCAGGGGGCTAATCGGATTGATTTTAACGATGGCACAGTGAAAAAAATCACCGGAGAAGGCGCTAAGCCTCAACTAGCGGTTGATACTAAAGCATTAGGTGGTATGTATGCTAATAAAATTCGCTTAGTTGCCACAGAAGATGGTGTCGGCGTTAATCTGAAAGATTTAATCAGTGACCAGCGTGATATTACCTTAAATGTTAATGGCAAAATTGAACTGGGAAATATCACAGCTAAAACGGATTTTAACCTTAGTGCCAGAGGAACTCATATTGCCCCTAATATCAAGATACAGGCAGAACGGGATATTACCTTGGCAAGTACTAAATTGGATAATAAAGGGAGTGTAACTGCGGGCCGGGATGCACGGATATTTGGTGATACTTTGCGTAATATCGGTGACAAAGCACTTCTGCAAGCTAATAATAATATGTGGTTACAGAAAGATGCTCAGGGAAATAAGAGTACTCTGATTGAAAATAAATCTGCGACTATAAAGACTGTGAAAGGGGATTTGGTTGTTCGCACTGATAAACTGGATAATATCAGAGATCAAACCATAACGGAATGGAAAACTATCCCGGCTGATTCAGTAGAAATTAATAAATGGGTCGGCAGTTTTTATGGTATTAGACAAGGTGTTGGTTCCGTCATTACATTGGCTGTAAAACTGAAAGATTTTAATCGTGATAAATGGTTTGGCATTATTGATTTATTAAAAAATAACTTTATCAACATTAAACAGGATAGATTTTCAATAAAGACGATAAGCCCAGCAGGGAGTATTGTTTCTGGCGGTAATGCTTATATTAATGCAACTAATTTGCGAAATGATGTTTCATCTATATATGCAAAGCAGGACCTTATTCTCACAGGAGAAAATATTGATGTTATCAGCCGTCAATTAGGTAAGAAAAATACATTTTGGCATTATACTACATCAAACCCTCTGGTTGGCAGTGAATTCAAAGATGATGATGCACCACCTGGTGATTGGGATTTATTTTATGTTTATGAAGACGCAGAGTATACCAAGCAAGGAGAGTTATATACCTGGGGAGAAGAAAGCTATATATCATCTTCAATTAGATCGGAAAAAAATTTGGTAGCAGATTTTAAAAGTAACGTTAATATTAATACGTTATTGCCGCATGATGTGAAAAATTTGTCAGAAATAACTGTAAATACCAGACCTGACACATTATCAGCAAAAAATATTTTACTTCACGCGGGAAAGATTAACATCACCGATAAACTAAAGGCTATTGATGGATTAAATATTATTTCTGAGAATGATATTAATCTTAACAATGCATCATTGATTTCATCAAATAGTTTATCTATGACAGCGGCTAATAACATTAATGCTTTGCAGGGTGAGCTAAAGGGCAAAGATGTAACTATTATCAGTCGCAATGGGGATATTCAATTTCAGAGCAGTAGTAAGCCAGAATATTTTAATCCTGATAGTACGCGTAAAATAAGTAGTCTGGAAGCTACGGGTGATTTACTCTTACACGCAGGTAAAAATATTCTTCTTCGCAATATATTCTTAACGAAAAGTCATAATATTTCTTTAGCTGCAAATAATGATATTACCATTGATAATAACAGTGATTTATTGACACATAAACGAATGGGAGACGTGACCGCTGAGAGTAAAGAACAAACGCTCTTTAATCAAATGTTATCTAAGCTAGGTAAGCTTGATGCTAAAAGCTCGGTTGTGATTAATGCTGGAGGCAATCTATCTGTTAAGGGAGTTAATATTTCAGCAGTAAAAGATATCAACTTAACTTCTGCAAAAAGTATTGACCTTAATCCTCGTGAGTTATCACCTTCGTTGAGTAGATTATTTCCCTCGTCCCGTTCTGGTGAGTTAAGTAGCCGGTTAACCGCAGGAAATAATATCAATATTATCAGTGGTGCAGATATCAATGGCAAAGCGGCTCAAATTAACGCCAAAGGTAACACATTATTATCAGCAGGTCGGAATATTAACTTGTTAGCTCTGGGCTATTCTGCTATTGATAATAAGAACGATAACAATAAAGATGATCGCTATATCGTTGCTGTAGTTAATGGTGGAAAACAGCTTACCTTAGCTGCTAATGGAACGTTGATTACTCAGGGCTCCACATTAAGCTCAGGCGGAAATACAACGATTTCTTCCGGCGGCAATATGCGTTTTGAATCAGTGCAGAATCACTCTTACCGGGAAAAAGGCAGGGAATTCACTGAATCAGTCACACAGCAAGGTACTGCATTGACTAGTGGCGGTATACTAACTGTTATTTCAAACGGCAGTATTCTTTTCCAAGCCACTAAACTGACGGCCAAAGGTGCAATGGACGTCGCGGCGAAAGGTGGCTATCTGTACGCTCAGGCGATGGAAGAATCTAGCCATTATGAGAAAACAGAAACCAAACGTAAGTGGTATGGCAAAAAGAAAACCATTAAACGTACCCGTCATGATGTTACTAATAAAGTCACTGAATTTACTGCTGGTGGTGATATTAACCTGCTAAGCCGGGATGACAGCACTTACGAAGCCAGTAAAATTGCGACTAATAAAAACGCCAAACTGACCAGCACTCACGGTAAAGTCAATTTTAAGGCGGTCAAAAATACCTCTTTTGAACAGACCATTACGTATTCCAAAGGCTTTTATATTAAGCAAAGGGATAAAGGTTATACCGAAACCCAATGGGTATTACCGCAGATTTTCACTGGTGGAAAGCTGACAGTGGAAGCAGCCAACGGTGTTAGTGCTGATATTAAAGCTAAAAATGGTCAGTCATTGCAAAATGTATTGGCCGTATTGGGAAATACGCCAGAAACAGCTTGGTTGAAAGGGCTTCGTGAAAATAAAGATATCCAGTGGAATGTGGTCAAAGACGCTTATGACAGTTGGGATCACAAGAGCCAGCATTTAAACCCAGTGGTTTCTGCGGTAATTGCGATTGCGGCAGCGGCAGCAACCGCAGGCAGCTCTTTGGCGGCATCTGTTGCATCTTATGCAGGTAATAGCGTTGCGGGTGGGGCGTTAACTGCGGGTATGTCATCACTGGCGGCACAGGCGGCGGTTGCTATTGTGGATAATCAGGGGGACATATCCAAAGCGCTAAAAGTATTAGGTAGCAGTGATGCCGTTAAATCAACCATTACCTCAATGGCGATTGGTGGCGCATTGGCTGGATTTGATTCCTACATGGGATGGGATAAAGCGGCTGATGGCACTAAATTAGATCCCACAAAAGCGAAATTACCCCAAATCAGCAATGGTGATTGGAACAAAGTCGTTCAACGGGTAGCGGGTCAATCTATTATTAGTTCCAGCTTGAATACCGCCATTAACGGCGGCAGTTTTAAAGATAATTTGACTACTGCTCTGTTGGCTAATATTGGCAGCCAGATTAATGCAGAAGGCGCCAGATTGATTGGTGATAATGGCGAAGTGCTTGGCGTGCCGGGCAAAACGTTGAGCCACGCAGTTGTGGCAGGGATAAGCGCTGAAATTGGCAGAGGAAATGTTAAAGGCGCAATGGCGGGAGCTTTGGCTGCGGAACTGGCTGGCGTCATGATGGGAGATAATCTCATCAAAGCCGAAGAATGGCAGAGAACATCTGAGCGGCAGGCGCAAATTGCCCGTGTTTTTGGCGGCTTTGCCGGAGCAGTATTTACCGGTAAAGCAGATGGCGCTTACAGTGGAGCGAGCAGTGCAGAAAACACTTTCCGTTATAACTATCTGGCCCATCATCAGCGGGAATTAATGGAAAAGGAGCTTGCCGCCGAATCCAGTTACCTTAAAAAAGTGCAGATTTTTGCTAAATGGGGCTTAATTAGTAACACACAAGATGGCTATTTGGCTGCGGGTTTTGTATCCGGTATTCCATCAGAACTCTATGATAGTGTGATGGCAATTGTTGGAGCGGTCTCTAATCCTTCGGAAGTCATTGAATCGCTTAGAACACTATTGATTCAGGAGGATATGCCCGGCTTTATTTGGCAGGCGACAAAGGACGGTTATCTCAAACAGCTTGATATTGTCAAAGCTGAATATGAAAAAGCGGGTTCAGAAGGGGCCTATAATGCGGGTCTAGAGATAGGAAAACTGGTTACTGGAATAGCCAGTATGGTCGGCGGTGGCTTTGGTGCGGTCAAAGGGTCTACATCTGCCACTTCTAAATTGTCGAAAGTCATTTCAAAAGATCCGCATCCAACAGTAGACATACGGCATGTATATCGGATAGAAAAAGATGGTAGTAAAACCCCAATGGAGTGGGGAGGAGATATCTATAAGCAAGGGTATCCTTTTGAGGATTTTGTTGCTACGAAGATGCCAAAGGGTACTCGGTTACCCGAAGGGTTTAAGACTTTTGATTTTTATGATGAAAAAACAGGTTTGGCTACCAGTGTAAAAACATTGGATACACGTACTGCTTCAAAAATTAAAAATCCAAAACAACTGTATATTTCCATGAAAGGAAATATTGATGATACCATTCGTTTCATTGATGAAACAAAAGCTGGTGTAAATGTCACTGCTGAAAAGATATCTAAGCGTGAAGTAAGAATTGCAATACCTAAAACTACTACTCCTGACCAGTGGGAGCAAATCAACCGAGCCATTACTTATGGTGCAGAGAAAAATGTAAACGTCAAAATTACGGTGGTGAAATAATGAGTGCAGATTTTAAACAAGGATTAAATGCCAGATGTGTATTTAATGGTGATTTTTATTCAATAACAAGTTATTCAGGTTATCGTTCACTGAATTTAGACCTTTTAGGGGGTAACCATATGTTATCTCCCGATACTTCTGATGAAAAATTAGGAGTTGCAGTTTTTAATGCTCTTTCTAAAAGTCGATTTATTCCCTATGAGAGTCTTGGTGATTTTTTAGACAATGAAAAAAGAAAAGAACGGTATGATCAGTGGGTTACAGAGATGATGGGATTTCATCGCTATCGCTCAAAACGTCAGTTATTTAAGAGAATGAACAGTTGTAATATTTGTTTATTAGATGGTGTGATAACTATTAAACCTTCTGGTCATGAAAAACTTGAGCTTTGGACTGGGCAGGGTATTGTCGAGTCAGATTATGTCATTATTCCGGCAGACAGTTCCTCTGAGGAAGTTGGTGCGGCATTACGATTGGCTTTTTCTCGTTGTAGGAGTTATGTTTGACGATAAAAAACAGTTGTTTTTGTACTAAATTGATCATGATCTTTGATTCATAGAGTTAATTAAGGTGGACGCATAATAGTTATTATGTGTCCGCTAATTATCTCAAAAGAATCTAAATAATTATTAAATGAACCTTACCCCTAAAATCACAGTGGTGAAATAATGAGTGAGATTTTTAAACGATGGAAAAATGCCGGATGCGTATTTAATAGAGATTTTTATTCAGTAACAACTTATTCCGGTTATCGTGCTTTGCATTTAGACCCTTTAGGAGGTAACCATATGTTATTTCCTGATACATCTGATGAAAAATTAGGTGCTGTGGTTTTTAGTGCTCTTTCTAAAAGTCGATTTATTCCCTATGAGAGTCTTGGAGATTTTTTAGATAATGAAAAAAGAAAAGAACGATACGAGCAGTGGGTTACAGAGATGATGGGATTTCATCGCTATCGCTCAAGACGTCAGTTATTTAAGAGAATGAACAGTTGCAATATTTGTTTATTAGATGGTGTCATAACTATTAAACCTTATGGTCATGAAAAACTTGAGCTTTGGACAGGGCAAGGTATTGTTGAATCTGATTATGTCATTATTCCGGCAGACAGTTCCCCTGAGGAAGCTGGTGCGGCATTACGGCTGGCTTTTTCACGTTGCAGAAGTTATGTTTGACAATAAAACAACGACTTTTGTACTGATTAGTCATGAGTTTTGATTTATAGAATTAATTAAAGTGGACACGTAATAGCTATTATGTGTCTGCTAATTATCTCAAAAGGTTTAAAGCATTATTTAATGAGCTTTACCGCTAAAATCACGGTGGTGAAATAATGAGTGAGATTTTTAAACGATGGAAAAATGCTAGATGCGTATTTAATGGTGATTTTTACTCAGTAACAACTTATTCCTTATTCCGGTTATCGTGCTTTGTATTTAGCCCCTTTAGGAGGTAACCATATGTTATCTCCCGATACTTCTGATGCAGAATTAGGTGCCGTGGTTATTAATGTTCTTTCTAGTAGTCGATTTATTCCCTATGAGAGTCTTGGTGATTTTTTAGATAATGAAAAAAGAAAAGAACGATATGATCAGTGGATTACAGAGATGATGGAATTTCATCGTTATCGTTCAAAACGTCAGTTATTCAAGAAGATGAACAGTTGCAATATTCGCTTGTTAGATGGTGTGATAACTATTATACCCTACGGTCACAAAAAACTTGAGCTTTGGACTGGGCAAGGTATTGTTGAGTCAGATTATGTCAT
>NZ_JAPFCD010000025.1:0-65749 GCF_026153155.1 Photorhabdus aballayi
GTTTACTTATTAAATGATTTAATTAATAGTGTATTTTTTCCTGAGAAAAAATTGTCACTCTATGCTATGTAACCAAGTTATTTTAAGTGAAATTATTACTTAAAACATTTAAATAACCTCTTAAGTAATCAGCAAGGATTTACTATGCAAAATATAAAAAGTAAACTAAACAGTATCACTTTAATCTTAAGTTATATGAAGAATAAAAATAGAGCCATTTGAATACATAAATTATATCTAATAAGCTTAAAACAGGTCTTAATCATGAAAAAAATCAATGAAACATATATTTCACCACAAATAATAAACACAATGGAAGCAAGCAATGAACCGTGGGGAATCAAAGATAGAAATTCACACTTTATTTATGGTAACCCAGCCCTAAAATCTATTCAAAACATTCCAACGTCATTTGATTATGAAGGGCTTTCTGATGACGAACTTCCTTGGAGTGGCGCGGAATTTGCAAAAGAATTTATTGATCATGATAAAATTGTCATGACAAAAGAGAAAAGAGTTTGTTCACTCGAAACATATACATATGGAAAAGAAAAAACCTTATTTTCTTACTTTCAAGAGAAATTACCACTATATAATGATACAAATGAGTGCATAGGCATCTTTTTTCATGGATGGAAAGCCAAAGATTTTTCATTAATTAACCTATATCAATATTATAATGTTCTGCCCACATCTATTATATTCCAACCACCAACAGATACTTTTACCCAGCGTGAATGGGATATTATTTTCTTCTTTTTACAAAAATACACCAGGAAACAGATTGGAAAAATATTAAATATTGCTTATCGTACAGTTGAATCCCATATGATTAATATATATCACAAGATAGGTGTCGGCTCCAGTCAACAATTGGAAGAATATTGTCTCATCAATAATTTTAAACGCTATGTACCCGAAAAATTTTTACTATCTTAATAACTATTTTTAGTCATAAAGAACATGATTACATAGTCTATCGCTGTCGGTATGATGCAATTCCACCATCAATGGATAATGATATTATCTCAAATTATACTGGCAGCATTTCTATATATAAAAACATTAGCTAAATGAAAAATTTAAATTTTAGGGAAATAATAATACCCTGTTACATTTACTCATATTTAAATCTCAACTCTTAAATAAAAACGAATCTTATTAACAGAAATGAATTAGCCATTTCTCTCTACCAATATCGTAGTTTTTCTGAAAATCACGATATACCCGTCATCTTTCAAGTTGCCTCTTTGTTGGCTGCGCTCACTCACCCAGGTCACATAGTTCTCTATGCTCCCGGGGATTCACTCCCTTGACGTCGCGATGCATCTTGAAATCCATAGGGTATATTATGATATTTTTAACTAATAAATCATCCTCATATATTATAAAAAATGTCGTTAATTATATTAAGAAAGTTCACTTCAAATAAAATCCACAATGACATATACAATTAAACGACTCTCGTAATAAAAATAACCATAATAATTATTTTATGAAAAAGTCTGTTATTGCTAGCAATAAAGTATTAAACTGACAATATGATTCAAACATATCACAACTTAAACACAAATTGAGTAAAAAGGAATAATAATATGAGTAATCACATAACTATATCATCTCAAATTATTAATACACTGGCCGCAAGCAATGATCCTTGGGGAATCAAAGATAAAAACTCATGCTTTATCTACGGCAATATGGCATTAAAATCTCTTCAGAACTTTTCAAATGCATTTGAATTTGAGGGATTTTATGAAAATGAACTTCCTTGGGATAGCGCCAAATTTGCGGAAGAATTTATTAATCATGACAAAAAAGTAATGGAAAAACAGCAAAGAATATGTTCAATCGAAACCCATGTATTTGGTAGAGAGCAAATCCTGTCGTCTTACTTTTTCGAAAAATTACCTTTTTACCATAAAGATGAAGATTGCATCGGAATCATATATCATGGTTGGAAAGCACAAAATCACTCATTAACCTATTTATATCAATACCACGACAAACTTCCTCCCTCAATTATGCTCCAACCACCAACCGATCTTTTTACTCAACGTGAATGGGATATCATTTTTCTCTTTTTACAGAAAAATACCAGAAAGCAGATTGGACGGATACTAAATCTAGCCTATCGCACGGTTGAATCTTATATGACTCAGATATACCATAAGATAGGTATTAATTCTAGCCAACAACTGGAAGAGTATTGCCGAACTTATAATTTCAATCACTATATACCGGAGAGGTTTTTATTGTCTTAGATTACGTATTTATTCCCGGCTTTTACATACTGTTCTCCTCCATTATTAATGGAGAAATAACCAGCCCTGTTGGAATATTTTTACTTGAAAATATTATATACCCTATGGATTTCAAGATGCATCGCGACGGCAAGGGAGAGAATCCCCGGGAGCATAGCGAACTATGTGACCGGGGTGAACGAGTGCAACCAACAAAGAGGCAACTTGAAAGATAACGGGTATAGTTATATTCAATAATTTTTAAAGGTTATATATCAACCCATCAGGGCTGAAAAAATCTTCCTTATTACTATTCCGTTAACAAATACATAGGATAGATGTTCATAACGATGGTTTGTAAAAAAAGCATTCTGCTTTATTTATATAAATGCTGAATCTATTAAAGCCAATAATTTCGGCGATAAAATTTCACCGTTATCTGACTCGACTAACTTCGCCGCCATCGTTGCCGATATTGATCATTACAGTCATGTTCAACATTTGATTTATATCACTATCCCAAGCTTTATTTAGCCGCCATTGTTTATCTTATTGTTGGTCATACAAGCTTGACAGGCAGCGTGGCAACACCTGCAAGAGTCACCGAAATCATACAATCTCTTGAAAGCCTGCATCACTTCAATTTATTGCTGATTTTGCCACCGATATTGGTTTTGTGGGGAGCAATAACAAAACGTCCGGTGATACCAATCATGTTGGCTGCTTGCGTATTAGCTATTGCGATTGGCATAGATCTTCAAGGATTCGCGCTTAAACAGGGCTTTAATACGTTGATAGACAGTTTCAATCTCTCAGTGTTCTCTGAACAAGGACTCAACATCACCAGTATTGTTAGCGATGTCCCTCGTTTACTCAATCGCGGTGGTATGAATCTGTCACGGACAATAGAAGAAGGCTGTACCGTTATTGAACTTTGATGCCCTAGACTTCCGTCGGTATTTACATGGCGACTACATTAGGTGTCAGTACGCTTAAGCTACTACCCTAAGCTATCCAATGCCATACCGCTCTTTTTTTAGCACTCATTTATGGCTTTACCGGTTTCGGTCGCGAGTGCAGCCAACAAAGAGACAACTTGAAAGATGACGGGTATACACCAACGGCATATTAAGGATAGAAATGATCAGGATATAACCTTTGACGTTACTTCACCGGCACTGCCAAAACAGAAAATCACTGATAAAAACACGGGAAATGGGGTAAGAACACAATTGCGATAAACATCTAAGTGGAATTTGAAATACAACTTTATATCTTGAGCTATACCATTTTAAGTAAGTTTTTTATTTAATTATTCTTCAAAAATTTAATTTTATAGAATTTACCTAACCTTAATTTTATTTAAGAATAGCTATTGTCAGCAGCAGACAAATTCAAACGCAGTTTTTAGACTGAAAACTTCATATAGTTGATTATTCTGACAATTCCAAAATATATTTTACCGAATTACGATGGCCCGTATATGCCGTTTAAAAAGCATTCTTTAATTGATCGAATATTATTCCGATTAAATGCCATTTTTTCGCCGTTATTCTATCCCAAAGATAACACCTTCTTTTTCATTCTATTACCGATCATCGTTATAACAACTGCTCCCTCATACTTCGGCTAATGGCGGAAAGTTTTTGACCTACATCACTTAATTACTTATGACTTAAAAGTCTAATTCATTAATTTTATTGTTTAGTAAGCAAACTAAAATGTTTTATACAAAAATAGTATTTTACGTTATATTCATTCAAGTTAAAAATACCATTATATAACAATAAAAGGTTTAATTAATAAATATATGTATTTTGACGAGCAAGTTATTATATTCTATTATATGACTAAGGAATTTTAAGTATAATTAGTTAACAAACTTGTCAGATAGCAACTGAAATAATTATTCAGGAGTCACCAATGCAACATATAAAAAACAGACCTAATAATATCACCCCACAATTAATTCATATGTGGGAAAACAGTGATGAACCCTGGGGAGCTAAAGATCTTCAATCAAGATTTATTTACGCTAATTCCGCCTTTTATCAACTCCTCAATTTACCGGAAGATTTCGATATTACCGGGCTTTCAACAGGTGAATTACCCTCGCCTATTGCAGAATATGAAAAAGAATTCCACCGTCAGGATCAAAAAGTTATTCAAACAATGCAACGCGTTACTTCACTAGAAACGCATCCATTTGAAAAACATAAGATTAAACAAATCTATCTTTGTAATAAATATCCACTTTGTGATGAAGATGGCAATTGTATTGGGATCACTTTCCATATGTGCAAAACCCAAAATTTTTCTACTGCTTACTATTATGAAAAAACCCCTCCGGCAACGTTGGAATTTATCGCGCCTAATGACAAATTGACGCAAACTGAATGGGAAGTTCTCTTTCTAACTCTACACTCATTAGATGAAGAGAAAATCGGTGAAGAGTTAATGATAAGTACCGAAGATGTGGTTAATCATATTCAATCAATTTACCAAAAATTCAATTTACCACTACATGCAGAATTAAAAGATTTCTGTAGAGAAAATAAACTTGACCTTTATATTCCAGCAAGATTCGTCACTATTGGTAGTTTAGAGTTAAATTGATTATAAGATCAATAAATTAATTTTAAGACCAGAAAAATAGGAGTGATAACATGGACAATAAGCTAATTATTTCACCTCAGGTTATTAATACCATGCAGAAAAGTAATGAACCTTGGGGAATAAAGGATAATAATTCATGTTGGGTTTTTGGTAATAAAGCATGTAAATTTTTTCAAAATTTTCACAGCTCATTTGATTACGAAGGGAGGTATGATCATGAACTCCCTTGGGATGGCGCTGAGTTTGCAAAAGAATACGTTATTCATGATCAAAGTGTGATTAAGAGCGAAACAAGAGTATGTTCGCTTGAAACACACATGTACTATGATCATAAATTCTTGTCATCTTATTTTTGTGAAAAATATCCGATATATAATGATGATAACAAATGTGTCGGTACCATTTTCCACGGATGGGAAGCTCAGGATTTCTCATTCACCCGGTTATTTCGTGGAAAACTGCCAGCATCTATATTATTTCAACCACCAACTGATTCATTTACCCAACGGGAATGGGATGTTATTTTCCTGATATTACACAAGTATACCAGCAAGCAAATCGGTAGAATGCTAAATATTTCCTATCGTACGGTTGAAACCCATATTTCACGCATATATAAACGCATTGGCGTTCATTCTAGTCATCAATTGGAAGAGTATTGTCGCACAAATGATTATGATCTCTATGTACCAGAAAGGTTTGTACATCCAGAAAGCAGAATGTTTCTTTAGCTCTTAGATTACAAAGGAACTTTTACTAATATGAAGAAGAACTATGCAATATCACCTCAAATTATTAATACAATAGAAGTGAGCAATGAACCGTGGGGAGTAAACGATAGTTCTTCAAATTTTATTTACGGCAATTTAGCTACAAAAGAACTTACTGGTAATTTTAAGGCCAGAAAAATAGGAGTGATAACATGGACAATAAATTAATTATTTCACCTCAAATTATTAATACAATGGAACAAAGTAATGCTCCCTGGGCAATAAAGGATAAAAACTCATGCCACATTCATGTCAATCAGGCATGTAAACGTCTTCTCAATATTTCATGTTCTTTCGACTTTGAAGGACTTTATGATCATGAGCTTCCCTGGGATGGAGCCGAATTTGCCAAAGAATACATCGATCATGATCAAAAAGTGATGGAAAAAGAAGAAAGAGTATGTTTGCTTATAACACATACATTTGGAAAAGAACAAATTCTTTCTTCTTATTTTTTTGAAAAACATCCTCTTTATCACGAAGACGGAAGCTGTATGGGAACAATATATCATGGCTGGCAAGCTCAGGATTTCTCATTCACCCGGCTATTTCATGGAAAATTGCCCGCAAATATTATGTTCCAGCCACCAACTGATTTATTCACTCAACGGGAATGGGATGTGATTTTTCTCATGTTACACAAATATACCAGTAAACAAATCGGTAGAATGTTAAATCTTTCCTATCGTACGGTTGAAACCCATATTTCACGCATATATAAACGCATTGGCGTGCATTCCAGTCACCAATTGGAAGAGTATTGTCGCTCAAACGATTATGATCTCTATGTGCCAGAAAGATTTGTGCATCCAGAAACCAGAATGTTTCTTTAACTTTTAGATTACAAAGGAACTTTTACTAATATGAAAAAGAACTATGTCATCTCCTCCCAGGTTATTAATACAATGAAACAAAGCAATGAGCCCTGGGGAATAAGAGATAAAAACTCATGTTTTATTTACGGTAATTCAGCAACAAAAAATCTTATTCATAATTTCAAAGAGTCATTTGATTATGAAGGATTTTATGATCATGAATTGCCTTGGGATGGAGCCGAATTCGCCAAAGAGTACATCGCTCATGATCAAAGGGTGATAGAAAAAGAAGAAAGAGTATGTTCACTTATAACATGTACATTTGGAAAAGAACAAATTCTATCGTCCTATTTTTTTGAAAAATACCCTTTTTATCATGAAGATGGAAGCTGTATAGGAACGATATATCATGGCTGGCAAGCTCAGGATTTCTCATTCACCCGGCTATTTCGTGGAAAATTGCCCGCAAATATTATGTTTCAGCCACCGACTGATCTCTTTACTCAACGGGAATGGGATATCATTTTCCTCATGTTACACAAATATACTAATAAGCAAATCGGTAGAATGTTAAATATTTCCTACCGGACGGTTGAAACCCATATTTCACGCATATATAAACGGATTGGTGTACATTCCAATTATCAATTAGAAGAGTATTGTCGCTCAAACGATTATGACCTCTATGTACCAAAAAGATTTGTGCAATCTGGCAGCAGAATGTTCCCTTAACCATTAGATTAAAAGGAGTTCCACTGATATGAAAAAGAACTATGTCATCTCCCCCCAGGTTATTAATACAATGGAGCAAAGTAATGAACCCTGGGGAATTAAAGATAAAAACTCATGCTTTATTTATGCTAACCAAGCATGTAATCGTGTTCAAAATATTTCACGTTCCTTTGATTACGAGGGCCTTTATGATCATGATCTTCCTTGGGGTGGTGCCGAATTTTCTGAAGCTTACATGGCAAATGATAAAATAGTCATGGAAAAAGAAGAACGAACATGTTCGCTTGTAACACATAAGTTCTTCAAAGAACAAATTTTGTCATCTTACTTCTTTGAAAAATACCCTCTCTATCATGAAAACGGAAGCTGTATAGGAACGATATATCATGGCTGGCAAGCTCAGGATTTCTCATTTACCCGGCTATTTCGTGGAAAATTGCCCGCAAATATTATGTTCCAGCCACCGACCGATCTCTTTACTCAACGGGAATGGGATGTCATTTTCCTCATATTACATAAATATACCAGTAAGCAAATCGGTAGAATGTTAAATATTTCCTACCGGACAGTTGAAACCCATATTTCGCGTATATATAAACGGATCGGTGTCCACTCCAGTTACCAATTGGAAGAGTATTGTCGCACCAATGATTATGATCTCTATGTACCAAAAAGATTTGTGCGCCCAGAAAGCAGAACGTTTCCTTAATTCCTTAAATTAAACGGAGTTGTTACTAATATGAAGAAGAACTATATCATCTCTCCCCAGGTTATTAATACAATGGAACAAAGTAATGAACCCTGGGGAATAAAAGATAAAAACTCATGCTTTATTTATGCTAATCAAGCTAATTATCGCGTTCAAAATATTTCACGTTCCTTTAACTATGAGGGCCTTTATGATTATGAACTTCCCTGGGATGGCGCCGAATTTGCTGAAGCTTACATGGCAAATGATAAAATAGTGATGGAAAAAGAAGAACGAACATGTTCGCTTGTAACACATAAATTCTTCAAAGAGCAAATTTTATCATCTTACTTCTTTGAAAAATATCCTCTCTATCATGAAAACGGAAGTTGTATAGGAACGATATATCATGGCTGGCAAGTTCAGGATTTTTCATTTACCCGGCTATTTCATGGAAAATTGCCCGCAAATATTATATTTCAGCCACCAACTGATTTATTTACTCAACGGGAATGGGATGTTATTTTCCTCATATTACACAAATATACCAGTAAACAAATCGGTAGAATGTTAAATATTTCCTACCGGACGGTTGAAACCCATATCTCGCGTATATATAAACGGATTGGTGTTCACTCTAGTTCTCAGTTAGAAGAATATTGTCGCACCAATGATTATGACCTCTATGTACCAAAAAGATTTGTGCATCCAGAAACCAGAACGTTTCCTTAATTCTTTAGATTAAAAGGAGTTGTTACTAATATGAAAAAGAACTATATCATCTCACCCCAGGTTATTAACACAATGGAGCAAAGTAATGAACCCTGGGGAATAAAGGATGAAAACACACGTTATATTTATGTCAATCAGGCATGTAAGCGTCTTCAAAATATTTCAAGTTCTTTTGACTACGAGGGACTTTATGAGTATGAATTACCCTGGGATGGAGCTGAATTTGCCAAAGAATACATGGCCCATGATAGAAAAGTGGTGGAACAGGAAAAAAGAATATGTTCACTTGAGACACATGTACATGGAAAAGAACAAATTCTATCATCCTACTTTTTTGCAAAATATCCTCTTTATCATGAAGATGGAAGCTGTATGGGCATTATATATCATGGCTGGCAAGCTCAGGATTTCTCATTTACCCGGCTATTTCGTGGAAAACTGCCAGCATCTATTATGTTCCAACCACCGACCGATCTCTTTACTCAACGGGAATGGGATATTATTTTCCTTTTTTTACAAAAATATAACAATAAGCAAATCGGTAAAATGTTAAATATTTCCTACCGGACGGTTGAAAACCATATCTCACGCATATATAAAAGAGTGGGTGTTCATTCCAGTTATCAATTGGAAGAATATTGTCGCACCAATGATTATGATCTCTATGTACCAAAAAGATTTGTGCAACCTGGAAGCAAAATGTTCCCCTAGCCATTAGATTAGAAGGAACTCACACTAATATGAAGAAAAAGTATACAATCTCTCCTCAGATCATTAATACAATGGAGATAAGCAATGAGCCCTGGGGAATAAAGGATAGAAATGCATGTTTTATTTATGCTAATCAAGCATGTAAACACGTTCAAAATATTTCATGTTCTTTTGACTATGAGGGGCTTTATGATTATGAACTTCCTTGGGATGGGGCCGAATTTGCTGAAGAATACATGACTCACGATAAAATGGTGATAGAAAAAGAAGAAAGAACGTGTTCACTCATAACACATGTACATGGAAAGGAACAAATTCTATCATCTTATTTTTTCGAGAAATATCCTTTTTATCATAAAGACGGTAGTTGTATTGGCATTATATATCATGGTTGGCAAGCTCAGGATTTTTCATTCACCCGGTTATTTCATGGAAAACTGCCAGCATCTATTATATTCCAACCACCGACCGATCTCTTTACTCAACGGGAATGGGATGTTATTTTCTTCATGCTACAAAAGTATACTAGTAAACAAACCGGTAGAATGTTAAATATTTCTCACCGTACGGTTGAAACTCATATTTCACGAATATATGAAAGAATTGGTGTTCACTCTAGTTACCAATTAGAAGAGTATTGTCGCATGAATGATTATGATCACTATATGCCAAAAAATTTTATTCATCCGAAAAGTAGAATGTTTCTTTAACCTTTAGATTAAAAGGAGTTGTTATTAACATGAATAAGAAATATGCAATATCATCTCAAGTTATTAATACAATGGAGCAAAGTAATGAACCCTGGGGAATAAAGGATAAAAACTCATGTTTTATTTATGTCAATCAGGCATGTAAACGTCTTCACAATGTTTCAAGTTCTCTTAACTATGAGGGACTTTATGATTTTGATATTCCTTGGAATGGTGCCGAATTTGCTAAAGAACATGTGATCCAAGATAAAATGGTGATGGAAATGGAAGAACGAATATGTTCACTTGAAACACATACATTTGGAAAAGAACAAATTCTATCATCCTACTTTTGTGAAAAATACCCTATTTATCATGAAGATGGTAGCTGTATAGGAACTATAT
The DNA here is from genome assembly GCF_026153155.1 of Photorhabdus aballayi. NCBI lineage: Bacteria > Pseudomonadati > Pseudomonadota > Gammaproteobacteria > Enterobacterales > Morganellaceae > Photorhabdus > Photorhabdus aballayi. The sequence goes on from NZ_JAPFCD010000025.1 coordinate 10,402, forward strand.
TTCACGGTTACCAAGCTCAGGATTTCTCATTCACCCGGCTATTTCGTGGAAAACTGCCAGCCTCTATTATGTTCCAGCCACCGATCGATCTCTTTACTCAACGGGAATGGGATGTTATTTTTCTCCTATTACACAAATATACCAGTCAGCAAATCGGTAGAATGTTAAATATTTCCTATCGTACGGTTGAAAATCATATTTCACGCATATATAAACGGATTGGCGTTCACTCCGGTTATCAATTGGAAGAATATTGTCGCACAAATGATTATGATCTCTATGTCCCAGAAAGGTTTGTGCAATCTGGCAGCAAAATTTTCCCATAACCCTTAGATTACAAAGGAGTTGTTGCTAACATGAATAAGAGCGATGCAATATCATCTCAAGTTATTAATACAATGGAGCAAAGTAATGAACCTTGGGGGATAAAGGATAAAAACTCATGTTTTATTTATGGTAACCTGGCATTAAAATCTATTAAGAATTTTTCAAATTCATTTGAATTTGAGGGACTTTATGATCATGAATTACCTTGGGCTGGGGCTGAATTTGCCAAAGAACGCGTAGACCATGATAGAAAAGTGATGGAAAAAGAAAAAAGAATATGTTCACTTGAAACACATTTATTTGGGAAAGAGCAGATTCTGTCATCCTACTTTTGTGAAAAATACCCTCTTTATCATGAAGATGGTAGCTGTATAGGAACTATATTTCACGGTTACCAAGCTCAGGATTTCTCATTCACCCGGCTATTTCGTGGAAAGCTGCCAGCATCTATTATGTTCCAGCCACCGACCGATCTCTTTACTCAACGGGAATGGGATGTTATTTTTCTCCTATTACACAAGTATACTAGCAAGCAAATGGGTAGAATGTTAAATATTTCCTACCGGACGGTTGAAACCCATGTCTCTCGTATATATAAACGGATTGGCGTTCATTCTAGTTACCAATTGGAAGAATATTGTCGCACGAACGATTATGATCTTTATGTCCCAGAGAGATTTGTGAAATCTGGCAGCAAAATTTTCTCATAACCCTTAGATTACAGAGGAGTTGTTAATAATATGAAGAAGAACTATGCAATATCACCTCAAATTATTAATACAATGGAGATAAGCAATGAACCGTGGAGCATAAAGGATAGTTCTTCAAGCTTTATCTATGGTAATCCAGCGACAAAGAGGTTTATTCATAACTTTAAAGCGTCATTTGATTATGAAGGACTTTATGATCATGAACTACCTTGGGATGGCGCTGAGTTCGCCGAGGAGTTTATGATCCACGATAAAAACGTCATGGCTAAAGGTGAAAGAGTCTGTTCACTTGAAACCCATGTATTTGGACAAAAGCAAACTCTGTCATCCTACTTTTGTGAAAAATTACCTCTTTATCATGACAATGGTAATTGTATGGGAATTATGTACCATATGTGGCAAGCCAAGGAGTATTCATTGACCTACCTATATCAATATTATGATAAATTACCGTCATCCATTCTACTCCAACCACCGTCTGATCTTTTTACTCAACGGGAGTGGGATATTATCTTTTTCTTCTTACAGAAACAACCCAGAAAACAGATCGGGGAAATATTGAATATCACCCATCGTGAGGTTGAAGAACATATGGCAAGGATATATCGTAAAATCGGGATTCACTCTGACCAACAATTGGCAGAATATTGTCACGCCAATAACTTTAATCATTACATCCCAGAAAGGTTTTTATTGTCTTAGATTACGTATTATTTCCCAGTTTCTACACACTACCTTTGTTAGTTATTTATTGATAAAATATACGGCCCTATGGAAATAGGCTTTTTTCAACGGAAAATTTCCATTCAATAGTTTAAAAAAGCAATAATTATCTTAAAGGATATTTATGAATAAATCAGGATTAAAAAAAGTCCCTTTGATTACACCTCAATTTACACTTATATGGGACAAAAGCCCTGAACCGTGGTTCGTAAAGGATAAGGAATCTCGCTTTATTTACGCAAATACTCATTTTATTAAAGCTAATAAGTTACCTGAAAACTTTAATGTTATTGGGTATACCGATGATGAATTACCTACACCCGTTAATGGTTTCGCTCACCATTTTAAAGAACATGATCGTAGAGTGTTAGAATGTATGCAACGAGTATGTTCTGTTGGCACTTATCCTCAGGGTAATGGTCGACGACCTAAATCCTATTTTTGCGAGAAATATCCATTGTTCGGGGAAGATAATCAATGTATCGGCATTATTTCCCATGCCAGAGAAATAGAGCACTTCACAGTGTTCCATTATATTAAAAGTAACACCCCAATATCTGCCTGTCCCAGACCACCTAATGATTTGCTAAACGAGAAAGAGTGGATGGTTATTTTTCTATTTTGCTGTGGTATGAATAATAATGATACCGCCATTGAAATGAATGTTACATGCCATACTGTGGAAAAACATTTTGAAAGTATTTACGAAAAATTATCTGTCAACTCAGTGACAGAGTTACGATCACTTTGCAAAGAACATGGCTATGACCTCTATATGCCACCAAGGTATTTTCTATCCATAGGCCATTTTATATTATAAATAAATTAATTTTTCCATTAACTGTTACTCACATCATTTATTAATTTTATTAACAATAAGGAATACCATTAATGACATCGCCGAATTTTATATTCATTCAGGATTGATAAGCCTTGATATCGATTTCCCCATATTCAGAAAATATTGCACATATTTTGGATGACAGACGATATATACCGCCGATTACGGCGGATGTTACTGCATCCAGAATAATCTTCTGTCTGTTTTTTAGCCTTTTATTACCGCGAGGCGACGGCCTGCGCACAGCTTTGACTCAAGAGCCTTATCACTGTCTCCGTACCACTTCGATTGGGATTTATCCTTATCATCCGTTTCTCTAACGTGGGATCAGATTGACGGAATGTACCGGACAACCGATAAAACAGTGGCGGGATGTCAAATTTCGATTCGGCGCCTACCGGATAAGGCAGCGCACCAAGCTTATGAGCAATACAAAGTACTTGTTCGGCAATCTCATCATAAAACTCCACCAGCAATACTTTCGACTGTGCATTGGCGATAAGCGCCTGTTTTACCTGCGGAATAACGCCCTGATTCAGCCGAGCCACTAATGTTTCACTTACCTGAGCCTGCACAGCATGCATCACCGGAGCAAAGACCAATCCACGCAATACTTCTAATGCCTGAAATCCCTGTACCTGACTGCCACCGGAATACATACTACGCCGGATGCGCTCTATTGCCGCTTGTTGGCCTACCACAACACCGACACCTTGTGGGCCAAACAATTTAAAACTGGAGAAGGCCGATAATGCAGCCCCCCATTCACAACCGATATATTCCACTTTCATGGCGGCATAGCTATCGTCAACCAGAACTGGTAGTGATTTAGCATTCAGCAGTGATATAACCTCTGCCAATTCATAAGCATCATCAATTTTCTGTCGCGTGTGTTGTACTAACCCCGCTACCGGCGAATGTTGCAAAATCGCCGCCCGTATTTGCTCGGGTTGATTAAAATCAGCCCGTACCAGATGTAAACCCATCTGCTCGGCAGTAACCGCTGTCGAGGGATATAACGGCGCATCATGAACTAACAGGCTATCGCCCGCGTTAAGTAATGCCGCTAGCCCACAACGTATTGCGCCAGTTCCTGCCCCTTGCACTAACACGGCAGCCTCGGCGGAAAAGAAATCCGCAATAACCTGTTCAATGCGTTGTGTCACTTGCGGCCGATTCAATCCCGGCACCAGCCCTAAATCTCCCGTGGTGAGAAAATCCGCACCGGGAAAATGGCGACAGATAATATCAACTAAACGAAACTGTTTGTGCTGCGCCTGTTCCATACTCAGACTAGGTAATGGATAGGTGTTCAATATCTGCTCTCCCTCACTATCTGTTCTCCTGTATTATGTGTTCTTCCGCCCTTTCCCCTCTATTTTTATCATCACAAAATAAAGGGGATACTTATACCCTATGGATTTCAAGATGCATCGCGACGGCAAAGGAACGAATTCCCGGGAGCATAGCGAACTATGCGACCGGGGTGAGTGAGTGCAGCCAACAAAGAGGCAACTTGAAAGATGACGGGTATATTCAATTAACTGATTCCTACCAGATAGATGACGTTAGCCAGTACACCAACCACAATCGTTGCAATCGGCCCAATCGCCATTTCAACCAAAGGACGTTTAGCAGTACGGTTGAGTAGATAAATACCCGCTACCACCATAAATCCCATGCCCGGCAGAATAGCGTTGGAAGCTATCATTCCTCCCACCAATAAGGCAACTTCCAACATGCGGGTAATAACGGTACGAATATGCTCACCACAAGCTTTAACTCCGGGATATTTATCCAACCAGATAGCAATTCTTGCCAGTAGTTTGATTTCCACAAACATAATCACACTGCCAGCAATGAAGGCAATCCACAGATTATTTGTCACTAATCCCGCGACAAACACAAATTTCATGCCGACCGGGCTATAAACCCCTGTAGCAATAGCTGTCATACCGACTAACGGCACAAAGCTGATCGCTCTGGCAAGCGCCACCAACATGGCGTTAGCCCCTTCCCCCTGCGCCATCAGTTGTAGTGATACAGGCCCTTCCGCCAGCAGACTAAGCGACATCGAAGCCGCTACAGCAGTCAATCCTCCGCTGAATACCAGCAACCAAATGTTATTTTGAATACGCTGTATCCGCGTGGAAAATAATCCAACTAACATCTCATTCGCCCCCTTGGCCGAAGCAGATTCCTCGCCAGCTTTGGGCGCACGCTGTTTCATAGCAAAATAGAACATTACTATCATCGAAATCAGTAGGGCTATCCCGTTAGGGTCCAACTGCACCGGTTTGCTCAGGGCGCCGCCAAAACTCAATGATCCTACCGCTTTTGTCGCGATATACCCCACCAATGTCGCAATCAGCACCCATATTCCTTTGCCATATCCGTATTGATAAGCCACAACAATCGCAGGAAATAATGCAAAGCAGGCCACGATAGGATCGCCAACTTTACTCAGGTTACCCATGAAATTAACCGGCAAATGGGCAAAGATATCGACAACAGATCGTAAACCGGTCATCAAGGCAATGGCATACAGCGCCCCCAAGATAGCGGAAAGTATGAAACCTTTTTTGCTGTTTGCGCACCAGGTACCAATGACATCGGTTCCCAATAATAAGCTATGCACCAAAATAATCGGGGCGGTCAGCGAAAACGGAATCCCAAAGCCGATAACCAGACCAAAACTCAGAGCAAAACTGGTGGCAGCCAGGGTCTTACGATTCATACGCCCTTCCAGATGTTCCGGCATTAAAGGACGTAGCCCATCATGAAATACCGCAATACCACGGTTAGCCATCATGGCGGATATCCCGCCGATCACCGCCAACAAACCAGCTTTAAATGGATCAATCTCCATTAAACGGGTGAAAAATTCATATTCCATTTTCCTGTCCTCATGAAGAAAAAATAGCCTTGATAATCACCGGAATAACTGCGTCCATATCCTGACCAGTAAAACCAAATACGGTTTTCCCCGCATTAACATGTGCAATAATTTCTTCATCAGGCAGGATTTTGCCTGGCATACTGACGGTGACGCATTTATCAATGCCAACAATAGCAATTGCCATTGCTAAGGCGCCTCCACCCGTATTACAAGCACCCAAATAGTAATCCGCATTACCACTCTTAAGCGCCATAGCGGCATCTATGTCGCCCATCACGGTAATGGATAAGGCTTTATCCCCGGCCAGACGGCGTAAAGTTTCAGCAATTTTTTCTTTCTCAATTTGTCCTCCAATAACAAATCTCATAATGCTTTTCCTTTATTTGAAAAATAACGTTGGGTTATCACGTAACATCAAATCAATATCGGTTTGCGTTAATCCAGCCTGATTTAGCATCGGCACAAAGGTGGTGATCAAATAGGCAAAACCATTGCCGCCATTAGCTTTCAAGTGAGAACGACGGGTAATATCCATCGATAACATGACACGGTTAAGTAAGCCACGCTGGGCCAAGGTCTGTAACATGGCGATCCGCTTTTCATCCGGGTAATAATCGTTTTTGCCAATCGTGTCGAACTGGATGTAGGCCCCCTGTTCAATGATGCGCAAAATGTTGTCCAGATTATCTTTAAGATCACAGTGACCAATAACTACGCGCTCAGCATCTACACCGTGCTTTTTCAATAACGCCAGTTGTTCAAGGCCCATCGTGCTTAATGTCGTATGTGTCGAAACAGGGCGCCCAGTTTCCAAATGAGCTATAGCCGCAGCATGAAATACTTTCTCTTCATCAGGCGTAATTACCCCCTTGCTGGAACCAATTTCCCCAATCACTCCGGCTTTCAGCGTTGTACCGTCGATACCCTGTTCAATCTCAGCGATCATTTCATCCGCCAATTGTCGAGCTGTGGTATGTGCTACATGCTCAGGAAAAAAAGCAGATTGGTAATAGCCAGTCGAAACTATTACATTAATGCCGGAGTCCCGCATCAGATCCAGTATAAACTGTGGGTTACGTCCCATATAGCGATTGGTCATCTCCACAATATTGTGTACACCCAAGCTGACCAATGTTTTCATCTCTTCACAAATCAGGTCGTACTGATCCAGCCGGCAGTCAATGTTGTTTTTAAATGATGATAAGTCGAGATGTAGGTGCTCGTGCGCATAGGTATAGCCAGATGCATCAATTCTGTTTTGCTGAGTCATAAGTAAGACGGTCCGAAGATAAAGAGGATAGAGGTGAAGAGAATAGAAATGCATCTATTCACGGGTCGTTTTCTCCATTAATCGAAATAGGGTTCCCCTGGCTGTCATAAAGCCCTTCCAATACCGGATGTCCTGACTGGATACCGCTAACCAACGCCACATCACTGCGTGTAGCAAATATCTGAGTACGAAAGCACAACATAACAGCACTGCCGACCGGAAATTCACCGCTCAGGGGGAAATGGTAATCAATACTGGTGTCATCCATCGGTAACAGGTGAGTGGAGGCGATCTGGCCGTTTGGCAGGAATATCAGTGCACTATGCGCCCGTCCACGTCGATAATAACCGCCGCCATAACAGTAGCTGTTACCGTTAAATCGGTGGGATATTTCCGTCAGATAGAGCATAGCAATACGTTCTGGTTGTTCCCCCCGATAATTGGCAAGGATTGTTCCTGTTAGCGCATGTCCAGGCTCGGTATGGGTAACACCGTATTTTGCCAGTAACGGTAGTGTGCTACAGCTTGAGGCCGACGGCGCATTTATCTGCGTCACCTCAATCCCTGCCTGTCGTAAAATGTCTTTTGCTTTCAGTAAAGTAAATAAGTTCGGCGCCGGCAGTGTCTCTTGCTGGACGTCCTGCCACAGCAGGCAAGGAAAATGTGTCAACCCTGTCAGCTTTACACCGGGCATCGCCATAATGCGCTGAACGACGGCGTTCAATTCCGACAAATGAAAACCTGCTTCCTGACCAGGATATAAATGATCATGATCATCATAGATTTTCAGCATAATGCATTGCACATTTCCCTCACGCTGCGCCAGACTGGAAATTTCCTCCGCTTTTTCTAAAGAAAATATTGTGATCACTTCCGGATGTTGCTGCATCACTGAGGAGACCATATTGCGAGGGATCTGTACCAGATGGCCTACATGAATCACAGGGATCTTCCTGCTCATCAAGACTCTGGCTTCTTTAAAATCCACCGCGGTGACGCCCTGATAACCCAGTTCTATCAGTTTACGCGCCAACCAAGAGTTACGCCCAACCTGTTTGGTCATCAGGTAGAGAGCAATACCATGATGCTCCGCTACCGCAAGCAACCGTCTGGCATTGTCTAAAACCTGATCAACGTCAATAACATAAGTATCAGGCAGTAAAGCCCCTCGCGCCCATAACATCTGGGCTGCCTCAATCAGTGCCGGATTTTGTTTGTTCAGCGCATGCATAAACATGCTGTACCTCCTGTACTTCTTCGGCGATCAATGCCACCATTAAAAGCTAGATGTTAAATCATCATTTTTTTGAATATTTGATGGAAAAAAAAAATTTCCCTCATCTCTGCGGTGGTTTACCACTGCTCCTTTGCCACCCAAAGGCTAAACAAATTTGCCAGCAGGTATCCCTCCTCACAGGGATGTAATTGCACGTCAAAATGTGTCAGTAGCGAAGCGTTAACCGCTTGCAAATGAGAAAAGACACTCGATTGACGCATTTCCATCAGCAGCTCAATATCCATTGAACTGATTTGTTCTCCCCGGCGTGAGCGCATCAACGCGTTAGCCATATGTGTTATTACAATTTCTCCTAGCGCATTCCTGACAGGAATTTCCCAATCATTTTCAAGCTGCGCCACAACCTGTAACATGCCATCGCAGATATCCTGATCAATGACATTTCCCTGACAGAGCAGATTCAGCCGATTTTCCATTTCGTTAACGCCATCCATGCCAAGTTAATAACTTGGGTCCTGCTGGCCTGCCAGTACACGTTGTTGATGAGCCAACAACTCTGTTTTATTCACCATAGTACGTAAAAGTTGTTGAATCAGAATGTCATCAGTCCTGGTTAAAACCACCGCTTCAGAGGCCTGGATAAAACATGCGCTTCCACGGAGCGGTACTGCAATAAGATCCCTGGAACTCAGTTCAATTTCTCTGCTAACGTTCCAGATCACTGCATCAATGTCACCTTTCGCTACCTTATACAAGCTCTCATGATAAGAGATATCCACCAACGTAATATCCTGCCCGGCAAAGTACACTTCAGTCATGATCTTCTGGTCAGCAGAACGATGATCCAGCCCAACACGACAGATATTATGTTCACCTCCTTTACGATAAATCAGTTGGTGCGCACCAACATAGGTATGTGGCCCCAATTCAAGTACAGCGCGGACATCACCTTGTTCCAGATAAGTTTGCGCCGCCAAATGTGATACCACCGCCAAGTCATAAATACCATCACGCAGGCATTCCACCCTAGCATCTGAACCTCTCATGTGGGCGAAGTAAAACGGAATGCCCTCAAATTGCGCTTTCAAGCCGCTCGCCAATCCTTCATACAATCGGGTATAAGGCAACGGCATTGCACAAACCACGTTACTAATATCAGCATGGGATAGCAGCGCTTTGTGATCCACACTGACCAAATAGCTGCCATTGCGCCCCCGCCGTTCCACGTAAACCGCGCCAGAACTCTCCAATTTTTTTAATGCAAACTGAACTATCCCAACAGATAACCCATAGTCAGACGACAGCTCTTCAATCGTCTTCAATCGATTACCACAGTGCTCACCTAGCAGATAACGCGCCAGACACGCCTGAGCAACCCCCTCTTTTTTCAACAGCCCACGACTCATAATAATTCTTCATTTTTTTGAATGTATTTATATCTAATTTAAGCAGGCAAATAACAATCGGAAAATAGCAAGAATGCGAACGAGGTCACGAATAAAGAGGTAATTTCTTGCAATTTCAATTAGTTTAGTTTGATAACTAATAATTTCTGTATTTATGCTTTAGTCGTGGTCGTTTCTGGACGCTTAAGTAATGCATAGATCAATCCTGCCAACAGGGTACCGACAACAATCGACATCAAATAACCCACTATTGGCGTGATAGCACCTGGGATCAACAGCACAAACAGGCCACCGTGCGGCGCCATCAACTGCGCACTCACTGCCATAGAGATCGCTCCTGTCACCGCACCGCCAACGATACAACATGGGAGCACTCGCATCGGATCGCGGACAGCAAAAGGAATCGCGCCTTCGGAAATAAAACACAGCCCTAGCACCAATGCAGCTTTACCACTTTCCCGCTGAACGTTATCGAACTTCTGCCGGGCAATCAGCGTCGCTACCCCCATTGCCAATGGTGGAACCATCCCCGCAGCCATAATGGCAGCCATTGGCGCATAGGTCTGTGAGCTAAGCAAACCGACGCCAAACGCATAGGCGGCTTTGTTTATCGCTCCCCCCATATCAGCACACATCATCCCACCCAAAATAGCCCCTAGCAGGAGCGCGTTGGTTGTCCCCATATTAGAAAGCCAGTACGTTAGTCCCGACATGATACCGGCGGCGGGTTTACCAATAACGTAGATCATAATCAGGCCAGTGATCAGGCTGGCAAATAGCGGAATGATCAAGATCGGTTTCAACGCTGCCATACTCTGCGGCAATTTCACTTTGGTATTAAGCAATTTCGCAATGTAACCAGCGAGAAAACCCGCAATAATACCGCCAATAAATCCCGCATTCGTGCTAGTTGCCAACATGCCGCCAATCAAACCGGGCGTCAGACCTGGACGATCAGCGATCGAGAAAGCAATGTAACCTGCCAGCACAGGGACCATCAGAGCAAAAGCTGAACCACCCCCGATTTGCATCAGCGCGGCTGCCAATGTACCTGGCTCTTTAAATGCAGTGATGCCAAAAGCAAATGACAGCGCGATACACAAGCCACCCGCCACTACCATCGGCAACATATAAGAGACGCCGGTCAATAGGTGACGATAGATGCCGCTACTCTCTTCTCCTTGTCCAGTTTTAGTACTATTCTGCCCTGCCGGCTGGAAAGGTTTAGCTTCGACCAGCGCTTTATCAAACTCCTGCGCTGTTTTCTTCAACGCCAGCCCGGTGGAGGTACGGTACATAGGTTTTCCTGCAAATTTCGCCAGATCTACGTCAATATCTGCCACGATCAGCACCAGATCCGCTTTTTCCACCTCTTCCGGCGTAATAATGTTGCCCGCACCGACCGAACCGCGAGTTTCCACCTTTACCCACCAGCCGCGTTTTTTAGCTTCGATTTCGATAGCTTCAGCGGCCATAAAGGTATGTGCCACACCAGTAGGACAAGCAGTAACCGCAACAATGCGTTTTGTATCACAACTAATATCAGTTGCTGATACCTGGTACGGTTGTGCATCAGTTTTCGCCCGCTGAAAGAAATTTTCCGGCGCATGTAACGCCAATTCCGTGTCGCCGTGATAAACAAGCTTACCGTTCAGTGCGTTATCGGTGAGGATGCGACTGCCGGTCATGACCACCAAATCGGCTTCCGCTGGATCTTCTGTTAGTATCAGTCCGTTTTTCACCGCAGCGGCACTGAGAACTGTTTTCACCAGGTAACTTCCGGCAAGCCCGAGTGAAGGATCAATGATAAGCAGTGTTTTCATCATGCTTCTCCTGATGTTAGCTAAAAGGGTTGTAGATAGACGCGCGCCATTATCACTGTCAATTGGGGGTTTTTACTTACACGGCCCTTCCCCCAAACCGGAAACAATCGCTTCACCAATGGCAGCTATCGCCTGCTGCGCATCATCGCCATTAGCAGTAACATGAAGCCGGTGCCCTTTTTTGGCGCCCAATGCCATGATTTTCATCAGACTACGGCCGTTTACCGGTTGACCGGCGCCATCAAGATTGATGATAGTAATTTCGCTGGAAAATTGCCGGATAACATTAACCAACACAGCGCCAGGACGAGTATGTAAGCCATGTTCGTTGCACAGAACAAATTCCCCGTTGGATATCGTGCTCTGCGCCTGTACGCCACTGGTCAGTAATGCCAGCACTGTCGGCGCATCAGCTTTCAGCAAATACTCCGTTTTTTGCGCTAATAACAAGTTACTTAGGTGATGCAACACATTTAGCGGCTGGTCGTCAGCAACCGCAACGGTCAACAACATCACCACCGGTTCGTTGTCCCGCGTGAACAATCGGCTCACTGCCACAGCGCTGGTTAAATTACCGTCGGGACTATCGCTTAGCCAAATGCCCTGCCCAAGATCCAACGGTTTACTGTTAATCACTTTGCTGACAAAGGTCGTATCCACAGCCCCCACTTGCTGTAACCGGCCGGCATTTAATGCCTGTAGTGTCATCAGATCGCGGGCGTTAACATCTAGCGTAATCAGGCTGGTATCGAATTTAAACTCAGGCTGCTGAACTTCGCCCATTAGCAAGCTATGCAGTGCCTGTGCTGATTCAATTGTTCTTAGCTGACTAGCAACACGATCATCGCTCAGTAAGTGTGTTAACTGACGCAGTAATGCCAAATGCTCATCGGAACGTGCTGCGATACCAATAACCACATAACACATCGCTCCTTGATCCCATTCAACACCCTGTGAAAAGTGAAATACCTGTACATCGGTTTTCATTACCAGATCGCGGGTATCTAGCGTGCCATGCGGAATGGCGATACCGTTGCCAAGGTAGGTGGAAATTTGCTTTTCACGTTGCAACATGCCGTCAACATAGGCATCACTGACGTTGCCATTCGCGGCTAGCATGGCCGCCACTTGGCGAATGGCATCCTCTTTACTGGTCGCAATTGCACCAGTATGGATATTTTGCAGAGCCAACTGGAACATAATTTTCTCCCTATTGCCAAAAATAGAATCGTTTCAGTTTACGTAGAGAAAAAAGCATTAAGTCCAATAAAAAAGAAAAAGGGATAAAAAAACTGAAACGTTTCAACGAGTGTGAAACATGACTAATTTTCATTCAATACTTATGTGAAATAAAATCGCAATTTTTTGAGATTACTCACATTTTTCCTACCATCGTTTTTTGCCTATCTCCCAGCCCAAGAGATCTGGTAAACCAATAACTCGCTTGCCATTCACCAATCCTCCTAAATTGATATAGGCTTACGTCAGCACTGGCAATCAAAGAAATAAGTTATTAAACCAAAATCAATAAGATTATTCACATACTATTTAAATAATACCAATATAACAATGCAATAATTTATATACTAGCAGATTATTATTCCATTTTGGGCAAAAACAAAGCCATATCAAGCAATTAAGTTCAAGAAATGGTTTCAAAAAAACCTTTTGAAAAAAGGAGACTAGCCTGATGAGCAAATTAGATTCGTTGGATTGTAAAAAGGGAAGCTAGCCCTACAGTACTACAGCAATGGGACAATGGGACAATGGGACAATGGGACAATGGGACAATGGGACAATGGTTAAGGAATTTTCAGCATGAGAATATTAAAAGTCACGCTATTTAAGATGGTTTTTATGTATGCGCCTTAACAGGCGCATACATCAGAATCGCTTATTCAATTGAACAAGCATTTTCCTTTGGGACATAATCAAAGTGTAATTCTCGATGCCGATTCCTTTTCACACCCCAAACACCGTGGAAACGCTCCGCATTACTGGCGGTATACCGCACAGTATGGCGAATATTACTGTGTCCAAGATAGTCTTGTATCAACCGAGTATCTATCCCCCTATCTGCAAGCGCAAAACCGCAGGCATGGCGCAACATGTGCGGATGCGAATCTACGGAAATATTAGCCAATCGTCCTAATTGGCTAATAATTTGATAAATGCGCTGGCGAGTTAGTGGTCTCCCAGTACGTGACAGAAATAACCAATCACTTTCTGCCCCCCGAAAGGTTTTACGGACTTTAAACCACTCCCTGATCGCCTGGATTTCATAGCCTAAAAGAGGATGAATAGTAGAAAATCCGCCTTTTAAACGTCGGATGTACAAACTTCCATCTTCCAAATCCAGATCAGATAACCGTAGATACCTGGCTTCACTAACACGTAAGCCATGAACAAAACTCATGTATACCAGACAATAGTCGCGCTCCCCATTAGGGCTCTTCTTCGCCATTTCCAGCATTCTTTCCACTTCGTATTGCGTTAGATGTCTTCGTTGACCCATTATGGTCTATCCCAAATATTTTTTATTTCAACGCATGTAATACACTGCATTATCTGTAACTGATTAAGACCCGGAACCAACCCTAAATCCCCCATAGTAATTAAACCTGCGCCAGAATGACGGCAGATGACTGTATGAAACTGCTGTTTCTGTACTTGATTTATGCTCAAGCTGCGTAACGGATAGATATTCAATGTCTGCTCTCCGGTAATCCCCCTATTCTTACCATCACTAGATCAAAAGAAAAATAGTGATTCAATTAACCGACTCCCACCAAATAAGGCTTTTGGCTTGAATTACCAACAAAAATCGCTGCGATAGGCCCAATAACCATTTTAACAAAAGGACATGTCAGTCAGATTGATTTCTGATTCAAATCACTTAAGGAAGGATGTTAATGCAGCAATGTTTGTCGGCTTCCGATAAACATTTATACCCGTCATCTTTCAAGTTGCCTCTTTGTTGGCTGCACTCGCTCACCCCGGTCACATAGTTATCTATGCTCCCGGGGATTCGCTCCTTTGCCGTCGCGAAGCATCTTGAAATCCATAGGGTATAATCTCTCTATCTTTGCCAGAGAAAACCCGGCAGGCAACACATTTAACAGACTGGTAACACTAGTAGACGATCCTCTATGCAGAATGATCTGGTATATCAGCTAGATACAACATTCAATTTTTCAAATCATCACCAGATTTTAGCCATGTCACCACCGTAATTACTCTTTTACTACCGAAACCCCAAGCATTATGACTCATAATTGTCCTCTTCTGCCAATCCTTTGTAACAAAAATTGATTTGCGAATGTACTCACACGTTTAAAAGTTACATGTTACTTTTTCAGTCATTTGTTATTTAAAACAATTAGATAAGTGTCATTTTACCTTCCTGAGCTGTTATTCTTAATCTGTCTCTTTAGTTTTATGTAATCAAATAATATCTATAGCAAGGAACAGAAGTTTAATGAAAAGGATCATTAATGCATTGCAAAACCTTGGCAAATCTTTGTACGGCCCGGTGTTAATTCTCCCTATCGTTGGGCTATTTATTGCTTTTGGCAATGTATTGGGAAACGGCAACCTTGCAGAATATTTTCCATTTTTAAACCATTGGTTAATTCAGCAATCCGGGAAACTGATCTCCCAATCTGCTGTTTCAATATTGAGCAATCTGGCGTTGATATTTGCTGTCGGAATCCCTATTGGGTTGGCAAAACGCAATAAAGGTTATGCCGCACTGATCGGCCTGGTTACTTTCGTCATTTTTATCAACGCTATGCACGTCACTTTAGCATTACAGGGAAAATTGGCGCCAGAAACGCAAATGCGCAATGTTGGCCAAGGTACAGTGCTAGGTGTGCAAGTGTTAGAAATGGGTGCTTTTGCCGGGATACTGATCGGTGCGTTGGCTGGTTATTGCTATAACCGTTATTCGTCAAAACAGTTTAATGGTGTGATGGCAATTTATTCCGGGCACTGTTTTGTCGCCATTCTGATGATCCCTCTGGCCGTTATATCGGGCTACTTAATGAGTGATATTTGGCCCTATGCACAACGGGGCATCAGCGCCCTTGCTCACGGTATTCATGAATCCGGGCCATTTGGAGTCGCCATATATGGCTTTCTGGAGCGTATTCTGATCCCCTTAGGCTTACATCATCTGGTTTATACGCCCTTTTTATATACCGAATTAGGGGGCATTGCAGAGGTATGCGGTACTGTTCATCAAGGAGCGCGTAATATCTATTTTGCTGAAATGGCCTGCCCGACCGTACATCAACTCAGTAACAGTGTGGTATGGGATGCGCGAGGAATCAGCAAGATGTTTGGCCTGACTGCCGCTGCACTGGCAATGTATGTCACTGCCCGTCCAGAAAAGAAAAGCGCAGCAAAAGCTGTTCTCATCCCTGCCGCTACGACCACTTTTTTATTAGGCGTGACCGAACCACTTGAATTTTCTTTCCTGTTTGTTGCTCCGCTACTATTTGGCGTTCATGCCGTGTTAACTGGCTTAGGTTTTATGCTGTTCTATCTACTCGACGTACATGCTATCGGCGCTAATGGCATAATCGACTTCATACTGTACAACTTACCGCTCGGCACCGAAAAATCTAACTGGCCGATGTATATCGCCGTAGGGCTTATTATGTCGGTGATTTATTTCTTCGCATTCCGTTTCCTCATTTTACATTACGACCTGAAAACCCCCGGACGAGAAAGTGACGATCAGGAAACACGCATCTATAGCAAGAAACAGTATCAAGTTGCTGATGATGGCAAACCGGGACAACAAATCATCTGCGGGTTAGGTGGTACAGCGAATATTGTCACTATCGACAATTGCTATACCCGACTGCGTATAACGGTACATGACACCACGCTCATTGACGAAAATAAGCTTAAATCGACTGGCGCAAAAGGTGTCATCTGTCAGGGAAATAACGTTCAGGTAATTTACGGTCTGCACGTCAAAAAGATGCGTGAAGCCGTAGAAGAAGCACTTTAACAGGAGCATAAATATGGCTAACGCCCCCTTCATTTTAACTATCGCCGGCGGCGGTAGTACCTATACGCCAGGTATCGTAAAAAGCCTGATGGTACGGCTAAACGACTTCCCATTAGCGGAAATTCGTTTGTACGACATCGATACTCACCGGCAAGATACTATTGCGCCGGTAGTGGAAAAAGTGATACGTGAGCATAGCCAGACGATTCGCTTTGTCGTAACAAGCGAGGCAAAAACAGCCTTTAGCGGGGCCCACTTTGTCTTCGCCCAAATACGCGTTGGTCAGTACAAAATGCGAGAACAGGACGAAAAGATCCCCTTACGCCACGGTGTAATTGGTCAGGAAACCTGTGGTCTTGGCGGATTGGCTTACGGCTTACGTACTATCATGCCAATGGTGAAATTGATCGATTTGGTGGAACGCTATGCAGACAACGCTTGGATCGTAAATTACTCTAACCCTGCCTCTATCGTTGCCGAAGGAATACGCCGTTTACGTCCACAAGCCAGGGTACTCAATATCTGTGATATGCCTGTGGCCGCTATGCGCAATATGGCAGCAATTTTAGGTGTGGATCGCCATGATATCACCGTCGATTATTTTGGTCTGAACCATTTCGGCTGGTTTACTAAGGTATGGGTGAACGGAAAAGATCATTTGCCTGAATTGCGTCGTCATATCGCTCAGCATGGCCTGCTGACTGCGGATGCAGCACAGACAGATCCGCAACATGCTGATCCGTCATGGGTTAAAACCTGGCGTAATATCAAGCCGATCATGGACCATTTTCCTGATTATGTTCCTAATCCCTATTTGCAATACTATCTGATGCCAAACCACATTGTTGAGCGCCAAAATCCCGACTATACCCGCGCCAATGAAGTAATGGACGGTCGCGAAAACAAGTTGTTTAAAGCAGCGGCTGAGTTTAAACGCACAGGCATTTTACCCGACGCTTTCCATGTCGGGGTACACGGCGCTTTTATTGTTGATGTAGCATGTTCACTGGCTTTTGATTTGCGCCAGCGCCATCTGGTGATTACCGAGAACAGAGGCGCTATCGCTAACTTACCTTATGATGCAATGGTGGAGATACCTGCTTACATTACCGCTCAAGGCCCTGAACCGGTGCGAATAGGGAACGTACCACAGTTTCATCAGGCGCTGCTAGCGCAACAACTGGCTTCAGAACAGTTGTTAGTGGAAGCGGCATTAGAAGGTAGCTATGAGAAAGTGCTGCAAGCATTCACACTGAATCGTACCGTCCCTACTATGCAACAAGCCAAAGCGATTCTGGATGAAATGATCGAAGCTAACCAAGGTTATTGGCCTACACTTAACCAAGCTTGGCGCCACGGTGAAGCAATTTAACCCATATTTAACCTATAATCTGTCTTTCTTGCATGGGAAAGAAGATTTTTATGCGAGCCGGCTCACTGTCCGGCAATCACTGTCTTGAGGAGATTAAAAAAATTCACCACAATTCGATTACCAAGCATATAGCGGAGATGTTTGATAAACCTCTCTATTGCCTTCAACTGGTCGGCAAAATCAATATTTAAGTTATTGATGCTATACCCTATGGATTTCAAGATGCATCGCGACGGCAAGGGAGCGAATCCCCGGAAGCATAGCGAACGATGTGACCGGGGTGAACGAGTGCAGCCAACAAAGAGGCAACTTGAAAGATAACGGGTATATAAGAATCAGTAAGATCAAAAACACTTATATACGGATATGGCAGTTTATCTGCCTATTATCACTGGATAAATAATGGATAATCGGTTAGCACCTCTATTACAGCGCAGCGAAAGAATAACTCGCGCGGAATACCGCGTATTATCCTATTTAACCGCTCATCCATTGTTAATTGGGCAGATTACAGTACGTGAGCTGGCAAAAGCCACGTTCATTTCTCCCGCCACGATTATGCGTCTATGCCAGAAACTAGGATTTAGTGGCTATAGTGAATTTATTTGGTACTGCAAGCAACTACTGTCCGGTGGAATGTCCATTTCCGGAAATACGCCACCTCATCATGATGAGATAATTCCTGATGCATTTGAACACTTCGTAACTAATTACCGTAAAACTTTCACGTTGGTCACACCAGAAAGAATGTCGTGTTTTAGTACTCTGCTTCGTGAGAAAGAAAGCTTTTTTCTCTATGGAGCTGGTTTTTCCGGGCTATTTGTCAATTATTTGACGCAGAAATTACAAGTACTAGGGAAAACGGCTTTTAGATCCAGTCCAGGAGATAGCAGTAAGATCTTTCTAAATAATGCGATGAAATATGAAGTTTTTATTGCTATCTCTCGCAGCGGTCAGACAAAACAGGTATTGGATAAAGTACGCATTGCTCATAATATTGGTATGACAGTTATTGCATTTACCCGCTCATCTGCTAATCCATTGGCTTCACTGGCTGATGTGCACTTTGCACTGTATGACGAGGCAATTTATTTCGATGCGGAAATCAACGAAATCACTTCATTCGAATCTAATCTGATCATGCTAATCGATTTATTATTATTACAGGCAACGTCTTAACCCATTGAACACAAACCATACAATATGATCTCGACAGCCAAGAAAAACAAAAATATAGGAAGAGATGTTAACTATTAAATCAAGCCTACATAAAATAATTCAAATAATTTTAGTACTAAACAATATTAATGTTTACATTTCTTCGCATAGAAGTACTTTTACACAAAACAATAAACCATTTAATTAACAGATATAGGTAAAAATTGATAAATTTCATTTTTATACGAATTAATTATTGCAATCTGTTATATAATCAGGTTATTTTAAATAAAATCAGTAGAAAAACTCTTCAGATAATAATTCAAACTACTCATTAAGGAGTTGTCATGTTAAATATAAAAAACAAAAAAAATAATACCACTCCGCAATTAGTTTACCTGTGGGGAAAAAGTCATAATCTTTGGGGAGCTAAACATTGCCAGCCAAAATTTATCTATGCCAATCCGTTTTCTTGCCAACAACTCAACTTATCTGAAAATTCTGATATTACCGAACTTTCAGCAAGTGAATTACCGGCACCGATTACAGAATATGAGGATTCACAGCACTGTATTAGTACTCTCTTGCATGCAAATAAAGCAAAAAATCTTTCTCTAATCCGTCTGTTTTATGGAAAATTATTAACATCCATTATGTCGAAAACATCATCTGAATTTTTTACTAAAATTCAACATGCTATTATTTCCCTATTCTTACAAAAATACACCAACCAGAAACTGGGAAAATATTATTGTCTTAACGATTTTGATCTCGACACACCAGAAAGACTCTTACAACAAAAAAGCATGATGTTTTCCTAAATCAAAATAGTACATAAATATGACTAGAAAAGATTCGACTATTTCGTTACAAATAATCAACACCTTAAAGGTAAGCAATGAACCGTGGGGAATAAAGGATAAACTCTCCTGTTTCCTCTATGGTAATGATGCATTAATTAAACTCCAAAACATAAATGCCAACTATGATTATGAAGGTAAATATGATAGTGATATTCCTTGGCAAGGTAATAAATTCGCCAAAAATTTTATTACACATGATTTGCAGGTAATAAAAAACAGAGAAAGTATTTTATCATTAGAGACACATGTATTTGGCCGAAATAAAGTTTTATCCTCTTATTTTCAGGAAAAATTTCCACTCTATGATGATAAAAATGAATGCATTGGTATTATTTTCCATGCCTGGGCAATCCAGGATAATTCACTAACTCGGCTATTTCATAGTAAACTACCCGCTTCTATTATGTTTCAATCGCCAACTCATCTTCTTACTGAACAGGAGTGGGAAATTGTCTTTCTTTTGCTACAAAAATATAGTAGAGCACAAATCTGTCAATTACTCAAAATTTCAGATAAAACCATAGAGGAATATACAAGAAAGATTTATAATAAATTGAAAGTTAACTCAGATTCACAATTGGAGGAATATTGCCGACTAAATAGTTTTGATCTCTATGCGCCAAAAAGGTTCTTATTGTCTTACTTATAAATATCGTCTATTTATTCAAATTTTTTATAAGGTAATAATGTTATAAAGGTCAAATATGAGTCAATCAGGATGTAAAAAAGTCCCTTTTATTACTCCTCAATTAACTAATATGTGGGATAAAAGCTCAGAACCGTGGTTTGTAAAAGATAAAGCGTTCCGCTTTATTTATGCAAATAAAATGTTCATTAAGGCTAATAAGCTACCTGAAGGTTTTGATGTTATTGGGTATACCGATAAAGAATTACCTTCACCAGTTAATCAATTTGCTCACCTTTTTGAGGAACATGATCATAAGGTATTGCAGGGTATGCAACGAATATCATCTCTTAGCACTTTCCCTCAAGCCAAAAACGAACAAGCTACATCCTATTTCTGTGATAAATATCCATTAATGGATGAAAATAAGCAGTGTATTGGCATAATTTCTCACGCCAGAGAAATACATAACTTTACCGTATCTCATTATATGGAGAACAATATTCCTATATCAATCCGATTTCAACAACCTAACAAGATATTAAAAGAGAAAGAATGGATAGTCATTTTTTTATTCTGCCGTGGCGTTAGCAATAGGTATATCGCTGACGAAATGAAAATTTCATATCGCACCGTGGAAAAATATTTCGAAAGTATCTATGAGAAACTATCAGTTAACTCAGCAATTGAACTAAGAATACTTTGCAAAGAGAATAATTATGACCTTTATATTCCCCCCAAATATCTTCAATCCATAGGCCATATTTTGCTATAAATAATCGATTTCATTACTACATATTTCTCTCTGACCTGTTTAATTAACCTGAATTTTGCTTAGATTCCCCCTAACTGATATATGGATAACAATTTAACAAATTAAAATAAAGGGCTAAAAACGTGACTAAATAATCATTTTTTTGAAAATTTACTTTCTTATTTCTGTTGAAGACTTTATATAAAAAACGATGAAACCAAGAGATTCTCATGAGCATTGATCGATGCCTTATCATGGTCAAATGGTTTACATCAACATTTTGGCAAGAGACAGGGTGTTTATAACCCTGTTTCAATGCCAAGATCCAGATACTCCACAATCAACGAACGATAATACCTAACAGAATGCCCAATGCGCCAAAGTCAGCATCGCTGAATGTCGTGTTGGCAATACCTATATCCCCCAAAACGGGTAACAGGAACACGGGTAAGAAGGTGATCAGAAAGCCCTGAGCAAAAGCCCCGAGAATAGCGCCTCTACGCCCTCCTGTCGCATTACCAAAAACCCCAGCCGCCGCACCAACAAAGAAGTGTGGCACAACGCCGGGAATAATGACCGTCATACCTAGTGCATACAGTATAAACATACCAATAACACCAGCCACAAAACTGCTCAAGAACCCGACTAATACTGCATTAGGCGCGTAAGGGAAGACAACCGGGCAATCTAATGCTGGTTTAGCATTTGGTACCAATTTGTCAGAAATCCCTTTAAACGCCGGAACGATTTCTGAAATTACCATCCTCACACCTTGCAGAATAATGTATACACCCGCGGCAAAGGTAATAGATTGCATTAGCGAGAACATAAATCCATTTTTCCCACCACTAACTTCTCTCACAAAATCACCACCAGCGAATAAGCAACTGATCATGAAAATAATCGCCATCGTAAAAGAGATAGCAACCGGTGTATCACGCAGAAACAACAAACTTTTCGGAACATTCATTTCTTCCGTTGAATACGCTTTATTTCCCAGTTTGCTGCCAATAAAACCAGATAGAACATAGGAAAGAGTGGAAAAATGCCCAATCGCAACGTCGTCAGAACCTGTTATTTTCTTCATATATGGATGGGCGATCGCCGGGAAAAAAACCATAGCAACACCGACGACCACAGAACCAATAGCCACTAGCATCGTGCCTTTGATCCCTGCTGTTGCCAAAATCACTGCAACCATCATGGACATAAATAATGTGTGGTGCCCAGTCAGAAAAATAAATTTCCACGGGGTAAAACGTGCAATCAAAATATTAATCACCATAGCAAAGAGCATGATCATTGCCATTTCTTTACCAAAACTCTTTTGCGCAATGGAAACAATTGCTTCGTTATTTGGTACTACTCCTTGAATACCAAAAGCGTGTTGGAAAATTTCAGCAAAACTCCCTAATGAAGAGACGACTAATCCAGCCCCTGCCCCCAGGATCAAAAATCCCATAATGGTTTTTATCGTGCCTTTGATACATTCAGTCACCGGTTTCTTTTGCACGATCAAACCAATAAGCGCGATAAGACCAACCAAAATCGCAGGTTCTGATAGGACACTCATCAAAAAATGGAAAAATTCCATGATGTCCTCCCGGTTACAGTGCGCCAAGTTCTACTAATGCCACGGACAGACGTACTTTCATTGCCGATTTATCCACCATATTGTCCAGCGCAACAATTTTGCCCTCGACTGCCTGAACAACGAGTTGTTCCGCAATATCTTTAGTACCGACAAAAATGTCGCTTTGAGTTGCCTTTGCTGACCCCAGATCGACGTGATCAACACTAGCATCGATTCCCATCTCTCTCAGAATATTTTTAATGCTCATTTCCATCATCAAGCTGGTACCTAACCCATGTCCGCAAACGACGGTGATTTTCATACTATTTCTCCATAGCAAAAAATAACGACTTAATACTTGTTGATCACGGTAAGAATCTCTTCTTTACTTTTGGCACTCATCAGCAATGCGACATCTTGCTGATTATCAAACAGCTCAGCAAGCTGAGCGATCACTTCAACATGACTATTGCTGTCAGTTGCTGCTAAGACAATCAACAATTTAACTGGATCATTTTCATCAGAACCAAATTCAACCCCTTCGCTAATCACAGTTAATGCTAAAGATAATCTATTGACCCCTTCCTCCGGTCTGGCATGTGGCATAGCAATTCCCGGGCCGACAACATAATAGGGACCAATTACCTCATGGGAACGATAAATAGCATCAATATAACAGGAAGAAATGGCGCCATTTTCCACCAAAGGTTGACAAGCAACCGCGATTGCTCCGCGCCAATTTTTAACATCCGGTATCACTTGGATCACATCTTGGGTAAGTAACGTCTTTAGCATCGATCCCCCTAATTAAAATCTCACTCCGCTCTACCTGTCTTCTGTCCTCTGTCTTCTGTCTTCTGTCTCCCGCCCTCTGCCAGTGATATTAATCACAAATGATAGCGCTATCTATGATCGTAACTCATTATTGTGATAGCGCTATCATTTGTTATCCGATCAATTCACCAAAAAGCGAAAGTACATTCATGGTTTTTTCCCACGAATTGCCTGAGATCGGGTAGAATCCCAACGTCAAATTCATAGCCGTTAATTAAAAAAACAGAAAAATATTTTGATGAGAAAGACACGAAAACGCCGTAATACAGGGCGAGTAACATTACAAGATGTTGCTAAGTATGCCGGTGTCGGTTCAATGACAGTTTCACGCGCATTGAGAACACCAGAAATGGTATCGGATAAATTACGAGAAAAAATTGAACAAGCCATACAGGAATTGGGATATATCCCAAATGGCGCTGCCGGCGTACTTGCTTCCGGTCAAAGTAATATTATCGCGGTGCTTGTGCCCTCACTGACAGATAAAGCCAGCGCTACATTTATACAGTCACTGCAACAGGTGCTGAATAAACATGCCTTTCAAGTTTTACTTGGCTGTCATGAATATGACCATGATAAAGAAGACAAAATTATCATGACGCTACTGCAAAGCAATGCAGCGGCACTGGTGATTTTCAGTTCGCAATTGGCAGATAAAACCTACAGCAATATTTCTCATATCAATATTCCCATTATTAATGTTGCAGGTTCCCATCAACAGCAGACGACAATTAATATAGCAACCGATTTTTCTGCGGCCGCCTATACATTGACTGAACATATGTTAAATAATGGCCGCAAGCATATCGGTTATATTGGCGCCCAAATGGACAGCCGTTTACGCAATCAGCAAATTAATGGCTGGCATAAAGCCATGTTGCATCACTATCAGCATGCCGACCAAAATATCACTACCTCGGATACTGCCAGCATGCAATTTGGTCGCCAGGCAATTACTGAGATGTTATTACGTCAACCTGAACTGGAAGGTGTTATTTGCAGTCATGAAGTGATTGCCTTAGGCGTCATATTTGAATGCCAGCGGCGCCTACTTAAAATACCCGCTGATTTGGCTGTTGCTTGCCTGGAAGGTTCAGATAACTGTGACCACACACAGCCAACACTGACATCAATTCGCATTGATTATCCCCAAATAGGCAGGGACACCGGAAAGTTGCTGATAAAACTGCTCAATCAACAAGGTGAAGATGAAGCAAAATATCAAAACAACCAATATCACCTATTTCCGTATAAGTTCGAGCCTAGACAAAGTGCGTAATAAATCTGACACAGGTTGCAGGCACATTTACCTTCCGCGCAGTATAATTTTGCTCCTTTTCCATTACTTGGTATCTGTTATTTTATGAGACTTATTCCTGTATGTTTTCTTATCATCACACCGCTAGCTCATGCACTTACCTTAAGTAATACCCACTGGCAGATTGAGATTGATCCGCAAACGCTTTCCACCCGTGCCATTTTACCTTCTGGCCAAGCACTCCCCTTATCGCTGGCGCAATCCTCTAAACATGTTGTTCAACTCGAACAAGATGATTCCAACATCAACGCGCAATGGCAATGGAATGGAGATACACACGTCAATGCCAGACTGCACGGTGACACGCTGATAATGTCGTTTAAACGGACTACAACTGGTCAGTTACAATGGCCTGTACTGCCTTCTGGCGCCAAAACACTGTTATTGCCTCTTCATGAAGGCTATGCCATTCCGGCACAGGATAAAGACTGGCGGCAGGTACTACCGAACGAATATAGCGGGATCAACACAACTGAGGATCTCAGCTTGCCAGTAGCGGGTTTTGATTATGGTAGCCATGTGATTTCCATGCTATTTGCCAACCCCTTTAATAATGCATTAACGTTTACCCCTGACGCCAACGGCATTGGCATGACAACAACGCATCAGTTTACGCGCCTTGATCCGACCCAACCCTATGAGGTACAGATTGCACTTAATGATGCCGATTGGCTTTCACCAGCTAAGCAGTACCGAAAATGGCTACAAGCCCGTGGTGAATTTGTGTCACTTAAATCCAAGCTGGCGGAGGCTAAAGACGGCAATCGTCTAATTGGCGCCAGCCACGTGTATTTGTGGGGGGAGCGACTTATCGTACCTCAGGATGTAAAAGAGTGGCGATTGCTACAGAAGCTCGTTCCTGCCAATTGGCTCAAAGGAGAAGCAGCAAAAGCCGCACTCGACGCCAACCTTACTCGAAGTACATATTTACAGCGAGTACTCATTGATAGCATCAACGATACGTTGATTCAGATGGCGCCGGGTGAAGATGTTACTCAGTTTGAAAAACGCCGGGAGATCGTGAGCAATACACTGGGGAAAGCCCTTAATCCTCCAGAAACCTGGGGAGACAGTAACTCGCCCAAAATGATCGATCTGCTACAAAAAGCGGGGCTCGGAAAGCTTTGGCTAGGTTTACCACAATGGACAGCAGGCTTTGCAAGCCCGGCTGGCATAAACGCAGCCAAGAAAGCGGGTTATCTTATTGGGCCCTATGATTCTTACGATACTGCTTTACCTGATGGCAATATTAATCCGAGCTGGCTATCAGCCCAACTTGGGCAGGCCGCTTTTTTACGCTGCGGCATCATGCTGGAAAATGGCAAACGTAAAGCCGGCTTTCAGGGCGAAGGGGTATATACCAATCCAACATGCGTGCGTCCACTGATGGAACAACGGATACCTCATATCCAAGCCATTAATCATTACAATAGCTGGTTTTTGGATGTGGACGGCACAGGAATGGTTTTTGACGATTATGATCCGTCCAAACCGACTTCCCAAGCACAGGATGCGAAAAATCGAATTGAAGGTATGGCTTGGATCGCTCAATCTCAAGGTGTTGTCGTTGGTTCGGAAGTGGGTGGTGCTGTGAGTAATGCCAGTGTGACTTTTGCTCACGGTATGCAGACCACAGGTTTTGGCTGGCATGATGCTGATATGCGTAAAAACCAAAATTCGCCTTATTTCCTCGGAAAGTGGTACCCGGATTATCAACCTGCTTTCTTCTTTAAAACCAGCTCGATCAAACCACGCTATCAGAAACTATATTTCAATCCCCGTACACGTTTGCCACTGTTTCAGGCGGCGTTTCATGACAGTATTGTGACTACACATCACTGGACAGTAGACAGTCTGAAATTTAAAGAAACACGTGTGGTAACCGAACTGATGCAGCAGCTTTACAACGTGCCTCCTTTGCTCAATTTAAGTCTGGATACAGCGGGCAAACGCATTAGTTATCTGAGATCACTCGACGCCTTTTTCCGTCCACTCCATCAAAAACTGTATGATCAAGCACTGACAGAGTTTCGCTGGTTAAATGCGGATGGGAGTGTGCAACAGACCTTGTTCGCCGATGGAACCCGCATCATTGCCAATTTTAGTCAACAGCCAGTGAGTCTTGAAAATAGAGAGATTGCTGCTTTTAGTACTTTGGCAATCTTACCGGATGGTAAAACAGTGCGCTTTCAATCTGCACAGATGTTGAAATAAAAGGCAATCACCTATAATTGCTTCAACAAACATCCGTACTGAACAACATTGACTGATGTTATATGAGGGCTGGCAACACTAGCCCTCCGCTATTTGCAGTTGTTGTAGATTTGCGAAAATGGAATACAGATTTGCGCGATTTTAAAGGCAGTAAGTGTGATGGTTAACAACCTGAAGTCAGTCTCCTCGCGCTTACTGCGTCAGCAAAACACCCACCTGAGAATGCAAAGCAAAACGGGGCTTCTGTGGTCAAGATCATACTTTGTCTGTAGTGCCGGAAGCGCTGCGAATACGTCAGACCCGCTTCCGCAAGGGCACCTAAAAGCCGGCGAACAACAGTCGGGTTAATATTCACACTTTTTGCGATATCTTCAGAACACACGGCTTGCCCGTGGTGAAACGCAATATCGGTGAGAATATGAATAACAACAGCAAAACGGGTAGTAGATGTTGGCACTGGAAGATCCTGTATACCTTAAGGATGTTATGGAAGAATAGCAAAATATGAACAAAAAGGCCGCGTAATATGTCACTAATTTCGTCACATAACAAGAAATGAAATTCAGAATGTTAACTTGTCTGATTAACATTCCTACTCCTCCCGTTTTGCTACCACATGCTATTGTTTGGCTCAGTTAATATTAAAAGCATGATAACCGAGGTTACCGAATGGAATAATCTGCATGAGCACGCTCAATTTGAAGCGTATCGGCAGTTTGTTGTAGTTTAACTAATTGTCCATCCCGCACTGTCCATATATGAACGAAACGAGCAATGAATCGTTTGCCACGCTTCACCCGTCCTAAATAATTACCCAGCACAATAACATGATCATCTGACTCAAAATATTCAGAACTGTCTACCACAAACTCATCTACATCATTTGAAAATGGCACAAAGAAATTATTTAATATATCTTCAATCCCTTCATAAACCCCACCATATCGAGATCCTTGAGTAACATCCCAAATAATATCACTCGCCATGATCTGGCGAAGAACATCAATATCACCCATAGAGTCATAAAAACGGCGAACAATAGAGACACTTAATGAATCTGACATTATTATTCTCCTTCAAATTATCCTGCAATGAAATATGACCGGCTCTTATAAAATGAGCCGGCCGGATATCTTGGGACGTTCAACCACAAAACGCCATTAGAGCTTTAAATTAACATCCCCGGAAAACAATTCGAACATCTTTCATGTTAGGCTATCCATTGCGGGTAAGGTATCCCCTTACCTAGGTAAGCGCTGGATAATCAGTATAGCCTATTGCACCAGGAACCATAAAAGTTTCCGGTTGTTGTTCATTAAATGGCGCTTCAACCAACAATCGGTAAGGTAAGTCTGGATTAGAGATGAACAACTGACCAAAAGCCACGGCATCAGCTCTGCCGTCAGTAAGAACTTGCTCAGCGCTTGCTTTAGTTAGCTCCTCGTTAGCAATGTAAGTTGACCCAAAGGCTTGTTTTATCACCTTGCTTAAGTCACCATCAACGACGGAATCACGCGAGAAGATAAAAGCAATACCACGTTTACCTAGCTCACGTGCTACATATCCAAACGTCGCCACAGGATTGGAATCCGCCATAGAGTAATGACCGCCACGTGGGGACAAATGCATGCCAACACGTGATGATCCCCAAACTGAAATACAAGCGTCTGTCACTTCCAGCAGCAACCGCGCCCGATTTTCAACTGAACCTCCGTACTGATCTGTACGCAAATTAGCATTATCTTGCAAGAATTGATCAAGCAAATATCCATTGGCGCCATGAATTTCTACTCCATCAAACCCCGCCGCTTTCGCATTTTCCGCTCCGCGTCTGAATGCTTCGACAATGCCGGGAATTTCATCAAGCTCAAGCGTCCGCGGAACCACAAAAGGACGTTTTGGGCGTAATAAGCTGACATGTCCATCAGCCGCAATTGCACTTGGCGCTACCGGCCGTTCTCCATCAAGAAAAATAGGGTCCGATATCCGCCCCACATGCCAAAGCTGTATAAAAATACGCCCACCGGCAGCATGCACAGCATCCGTGACCAATCGCCAACCAGCAACTTGTTCATCCGACCAAATACCCGGCGTATTCTCGTAGCCAACTCCCTGTGGGATTACTGAAGTCGCTTCACTGATAATCAAACCAGCAGAAGCACGCTGAGCATAATATTCCGCCATCAGCGCATTAGGGACACGCCCCTCTCCTACTGCACGATTACGTGTCAAAGGAGCCATAATGATGCGATTTGGCAAGTCGAGATCACCAATGCGAATTGGGTCAAAAAGTGTAGGCATATTTTTTCTCTCATATGGATTAATAAATGCACTTCATTGCAAATCATCAATAAGTACATCACCAGATAACAGCAAGCTTAATGCTATGACACAAGAATTATTTTGTTTGAAAGTGGCATAGGTCACTTGTAGCCTTTGACTTAAGTGAATAAATGAGTGGTATTAAAAAAGGCTACGTAACACGCAGCCTTGAAACGCTCTTTAGAACCCCTATCCAATGAGTTTTAAGTCCGCTTTTCTATGTCGCTTTTGTTCCTGATAAAAATTTTCATGAGAGCCAAAGTTCAGCAGGTATAACTCTATTTTCCCTTCAACCCAACAATAACCAAGCAATGTTAACTGGTTATTTAACTGAAATTTATGAACTCGAAGGAAACTTAAATCACCTTTCTTCTGCTCACCGATTTCAGGGTTATCAATTATTCTATCAATCTCATCTTCTACTATCATAAGAAGATCCTCAGATAACTTAGATAATGCCTTAGAGAAACGTCTTGTTTCATAAACATCAATCTTTGGATCTTTTTGTCCTTCTGACATAACGCGACACCTTACCGCTATTGACTTCGCTTTTTGCCAGTAAAGAATCAAGGATAAAAGAGTACGGCAAATCAGGGTTATCCTCCGCAATGCGGCCAATCTTAGCCCAATGCTCAATTTGCTTAGGTACACTTCTGCTTGAAGCTTCTGCATGAATTTTTACATCATTCACGAAATCATCGTCCAAACGTATACTGATAGCCATAGTTTAGTTTGCCCCTCTGGGATTTTGTACTACATGCGATATAAAACGCATCTGTATAGAATGCAACATTTTGTCGCATGTTGCAATTTAAAAAACCAAACAACACTCAGCCTTGAAACATCCTTTAATGGATAGATGCAATAACCTACGTTTGAAAATGCGTAAGCCCAATTTTATCTTTTTTAACCACCCATACTCAAAAATTGGTTATGATTATAAATAGCTTGCCTGATGCTAGAGGCGGTTGGTTGATATGTAAAAAAATTTTTGCCGGAGGATAACTATATGAATTTATTGGATGGTTTACACAAAAAACTGGACGGTTACTTTCATAAAACAAGTGGAGTCAACTATGTAAAAATATTTGATACTCCAAAAATATGGGGGTTTCCTTTTGGAAAGGAGATAATGCCCCAGGCTATTAAAAGAGAAGCGGAATTTGAAGATGCTATTGTAAGCATTCTGGAAAACATGCGTTATCGCTGTGATATTTCCTCCTTAAATGCTCCGGATGCAGAGTGGAGAAAAGTTATCCTATCAGCTATTGATCGCGCATTTACCAAAAAAATAAACAGGAAGGACAGAACCCAGATAAGGTTCTTATTCGCTCAAACACCGACATCTTTATTAAACGGTGTGGATTCATACTTTGAAGGTACTCCTGAATATCTGGCATTGAAGGATGATATTATTAAATTAATTCAAGCAAGGAGAGATTATTGGGAGTGTATACCTGAAATATGGATCGGTCGGTTTTACAGGATAGTAGACGGACTTAAAGTATCATTAGAGAAGAAAGTGCTGCCAGAGGAAATGTTTCCAGAAGCTGATACCAGAATGACATGGAATCATACAAAAATTATCGCAGTTGATGGAATTGAGTCATTTGTCGGCGGCCATAATTTAAATATGGATCTGTTTAAAAATTATCCTCCAGTTCATGATGTCTCTGTTAAAGTTATAGGATCGGCATCATTAAGCTCACAATTATTTTTAAATAAAATGTGGAAGGCTAATACAGATCTCTTAACTAAAGAATTCTTTGATATAAATGAAAATAAATGGGTTAATGCAAATGGTATTGTAGGAAAGCCAGAAGATCCATTAAAAAGAAGGCACATTACTGAATATATAAACAGAAAAAAAGAAGAATACCGAAAAAATCCATCTAAAGACCCAGAATATAAGAAAGCAAGCAGGATATTATCCGTAGGTAAATATTGGGCAGGGCCTGATATGCGAACAGATTACAGAAAAGGCTCTGAAGTAATGAAAGAGTTTATAATAAAGAATGCAAAGAGAAAAATTCGCATGTCCCAACAAGATCTTGTCAGTGCATGGAAAAAACAGTGGCGAGATCATCATGTGTGCCGATGGTTGATCGAAGCATTACTTGCCAACCCCAAACTGGAAGTTCAAATTGTTGTATCGCCACTTGATGCAGCAGCAGGTGCTGCTGGTGATCAATATTCTTTTGGTTCTGGCGCCAGAAGAACGTTTGAATTATTTCAATACTATTTGACACATGATGAGCACACCAATGAGAAGCTGAAAGATCCGCATGGAATCAGGCAAGCCGCACTGAAAAGAATAGAAGTTGCCCCTTTTTTCTTTACAGACAAAGTCCCTGAAGCTCTTTCGATTGAAGGTACTACATACAAATGGCCTGCCGCGGAGGAAAGTTCTTATACTTCTACGCTAAAAGAACCGTCTCTTTTTGAAAGACCTCCACAGGAAGGTGCTATAGGACGCCCATTCCGATCCTTAATTAAAGCAAGTGGTCCGGTATATCCTAAAGTTCCCCCTGCTCCGGGGAATCATGCAAAAGTAACAATAATTGATGATGAACTATACGTGGTTGGTTCTGATAATCTCTACCCGGGCTATCTTTCGGAGTTCAACTATCTCATTGAGGGAGAAGATGCGGTAAAAGCTTTCATTAAATCCTACTGGGAACCGTTGTGGAAATACTCAGGGCCACATTCATTTAATTACAAAAATACTTAATGTCAGTAACAAATGTACTGATATATTCCCGCCAACGGCTGGCGGGAATATTACTTGAAAAACATTAAAGAAATGACTTTTCAGAGTAGGAAACCAAATCAACGCGTTTTTCAGTAATAGCCTGGAAGCCAGCAGGACATTGAACCTAAGAAACCAGATGCTGGCAATCGGATTATCCCTGTGAAAGACACCATTAGATTTTGGCTGTCGCCAAATATTTTGTCATTTCATCATCGGGTACCATACCACCGCCAGTTGCCCAAACCAAATGCGTAGCTTGTTTCATCTTTTCCACTGAAAGATTCTTATTACGCAGGTAATCACGGTTTCCACTCACACGAGCAGGACCCGCCATCCCTGCTAATGCCGAAGGCTCTAACCGGATACCCTCATCGCGATTCAATAACCCCAACAGATTATACATTTCCTGATCTTGAATAGTATAAAACCCATCCAGCAAACGTTCCATCGCACGCCCAACAAAGCCAGAAGCCCTGCCTACCGCAAGACCATCAGCAGCGGTGATATTGTCGATACCGATGTCCTGTACACAAATATTGTCATGCAAACCAGTATATACCCCCAACAACATACTGGGAGAATGGGTAGGTTCAGCAAAAATGCAGTGCACATGATCACCAAAAGCCAATTTCAGTCCAAATGCAACACCACCGGGACCACCACCAACGCCACACGGCAAATAAACGAATAATGGGTGATCTTCATCAACTACAATATTCATCTGCTCAAACTGCGCCTTTACCCGTCCTCCTGCGACAGAATATCCCAGAAACAACGTTTGGGAGTTTTCGTCGTCGATAAAGAAACAGTTAGGATCAGATTCAGCTTCTTTACGCCCTCTGGCTACGGCTACCCCATAATCCAGTTCGTGTTCCACGACATTGACCCCATGCGAACGTAGCTTTTGCTTCTTCCATTCACGAGCGTCGGCAGACATATGCACGCTGACATTAAAACCCAGTTTCGCACTGACAATACCAATGGACAGCCCCAAATTGCCGGTAGAACCTACAGCAATGCTGTATTGATTAAAGAATCGTTTAAATTCTTCCGAAAACAATTTGCTGTAATCATCGTTTTCAGAAAGCAACCCCGCCTGTAATGCCAACTTTTCCGCGTGAGTTAATACTTCATAAATTCCACCACGGGCTTTAATTGAACCTGAAATTGGCAAATGGCTATCTTTTTTAAGCAGAATCCGCCCTGTAATACTCACACCGTAATATTGCTCCAGTGTTTTCCGCATCGTAGGAATAGCCACTATTTCTGATTCAATAATGCCACGTGTGACGGTAGTTTCCGGGAAAGCTTTACGCAAATAAGGCGCAAAACGATCCAGGCGTGCTTCAGCATCCCTAATATCATCAGCGTCCAAACCGACAAAAGGCAATCCCTCTTTAAAGGTGGTGTTACAAGGGTTAAACCAAAAGATTTCCTCTAATTCCATTAAATTTTTTACTAACGGATGTTCATTTAGTAATTGTTGAATTTCAGTACTTTTCATATATGTGTTAACCCAAGATAAGTGTTTCCCTGGTATATACCCGTTATCTTTCAAGTTGCCTCTTTGTTAGCTGCGCTCGCTCACCCCGGTCACATAATTCGCTATGCTCCCGGGGATTCACTCCCTTGCCGTCTCGATGCACCTTGAAATCCATAGGGTATTAAAACAACTCTTGCTTTTTTAATTATTAGAATTTTTATTATATTCAATATGTTATGTTTACTACAACTTCCTACAATTATATCAGCACATCATATTTTGTTTATTTTTTATCTTCCCCTTATTTTCATTACTACGTTAATGTTTATTTTGTTTATTATTTTAGCTATAAAAGCTGCCTGTTTTACAGGCTTCCCTGGTATTGACACTTCGCACGTCTTATTCTTATTTTTCAAGCTGAGCTGCGACTTCTTTCTATTTACACCATAGTAGAAAGAAGAAACGTCCCAACCAACGCAACCACAGACGCAATAAACGTTGCGGTTGTGTAGTACTTAAAAGTTTCACTGAGCGTTGCTCCGCAATATTGCTTAACCAACCAAAACAGTGAATCAGTCACAATAGTACAACCGATAGCACCAGAACCAATTGCTAATGTAATGATTTCAGGGCTAATATCTGGATATAACGGCAACATAGGCGAAACAATCGCTGTTGCGCCCATCATTGCAACTGTTGCTGAACCAACCGCCGCATGCAAAATAATGGCAACCAACCAAGATAAAAGAATTGGGTGCATATCCAAATTTGACAAAATAACGGCCAACGTATCACTAAGGCCGCTTACTTTTAACACACTATTAAATGCTCCGCCCGCGCCGATAATCAATAAGATATTGGCGATGGAGGAGAAACAATCTTCTGTTTTCATCAACAGCATACTCATTCCCATATTTTGCTTGATACCCAAGGTGTAATAGGCAACAAACGAGGCAATGAACATGGCTGTAATAGGATTACCAATAAATTCCAGCACTGTATAAAACGTGGTGCCTTTTTCTATATTTAATTCAACAACCGTTTTAATCAACATTAACCCAATTGGCAATAACACCGTAAACAATGTCATGCCTAAAGAGGGTAAATCCCCTTCTTTACGCACTGCAATTTCAGAAAATTCAGCCGGAACCGATTTAAAAGGCAGACGGCTACCGAGAAATTTCTGAAATAATGGACCACTCACCAAAGCTGCAAATAGACCAACTATCAGCCCATAAACAATCACCGAACCAATATCCGCACCCAGTTTATTCGTCACAAATAATGCGGCCGGGTGTGGAGGAACAATACAATGAACCGCCATCAATGCTGTACATAATGGGATCGCTAATTTCAGCAGTGACGTATTGGTTTTCCTGGCAATAGAAAACGCCAGTGGAATTAACAATACCACCCCGACTTCAACAAACAACGTAATACCACAAACCAGACCAATGAGTACCATAATGGTGTCGGGTGACAGCCATCGGCATTTTTGCAATGTGATACCAATACGCTCTGCCGCGCCAGATATCTCCATCATCTTACCAAGAATGGTTCCCAGACCAATCACTACGGCCAAAAAACCTAACGTATTCCCGACTCCCCCTTGAATAGCGCTCACCATTTCAACAGGGTTCATTCCCATTAAAGTACCGACATAAAAACTGGCTAACAATAACGCGAGAAAAGGGTGAATTTTTAATTTAATTATTGTAAATACGATTAACACAATACTTGTGAGTAACGTACCAATCACCCAAGGTTGTGAATCCACTTAATCATTCCCCACAGTTAGCCTCTGTTCGTCATGCGAATTTTCATTATTGAATATGAATATTCAATTTTTGACAAATGATTAATACATAGCCATGCATGAATCAGATTGAGCCAATTCAGTGATACCGATCAAAATTTTCACTTTATTTGCGATTTAAATCACTAAAACTATCTGAAACACACCGCCTTAATGATACGGTTGTATTATCCTTCGCCGATGAACTAGAAACACTATAAATATGTACACAGATGATAATTTCATGGTTGTGAATAAGTTACTCAATGGAAGCCAGTTATCAAAACTGCATACATTTGAGATAGCCGCTCGCCACTGCTCTTTTGTCCTGGCCGCTGACGAATTAGCTATCACTGCCAGTGCGGTCAGCCATCGAATCAGTTCTCTGGAACAAGAGTTGGGATTCAAACTCTTCCAACGTTTTCACAGAAAAATTGAATTAACTTGTGAAGGAAAGCGTTTATTTTGGACAATTAAATCGACGCTGGAGCATCTAAATCAGGAAATTCTAGAAATAAAAAATCAGGAGTTATCGGGTAATCTGACTATTTACTCCCGCCCGACCTTTACTCAATGCTGGCTAGTGCCTAAATTGGCTGATTTTAATCAACTATATCCATCCATTAACCTGAACATCTTGGTCGGTAACGAAAATGTGAATTTCCGCGGTTATGGTATCGATCTTGCGATTTATTTTGATGATATTATATCCAACGAGTTATCACATCAATATCTGATGAGTGAATATATTACCCCGGTCTGTAGCCCACAATATGCCAAAAAACATAACCTAATGGGAAATATCGATAATCTACAATACTGTACACTATTACATGATAAACAAGCATGGAGCTATGATTCCGATACCAAAGAGTGGAATACTTGGGCAGAACATTTCAACATTACGCTGGAACCATCACACAAGTGTATTGTCTTTGATCGTTCCGATTTAGCTGCCGTTGCCGCAATACACCATGCGGGTGTTGCAATGGGCAGAAAAAATATGATTTGGGAAAAAATTGAAAACAATGAATTAGTCGCCCCCTTTCCCAATACTGAAGTATTATGTAAACAATATTACTACACCTGTACCCTGCCTCAACAACAGAATGAGAAAGTCAATGCCTTTATCCAATGGCTAAAATCAACTATAGACGAATAAAAATATAGCCAACCATTAACGGATATAACAAACCTGCCCTGTTTTAAATGGCGATGGTGAGTTTTAAGTGGCGATAGTTAGTCGCCACAGAAATTTAACACCGGACTCTACCGTACTACTATCTTGTTTTTGTATCTTGTTTTTGACCATATCAAGCCGATGATCCTTGGCAAGCTTATATGCTCAAAATAATTAAATTATACTTTTCACAATCAGATATACCCTATGGATTTCAAGATGCATCGCGACGGCAAGGGAGCGAATCCCCGGGAGCATAGATAACTATGTGACCGGGGTGAGAGAGTGCAGCCAACAAAGAGGCAACTTGAAAGATAACGGGTATACATTGATGCATTCCCTAGCCCAGCTAAAGTAAGGTGTAGAGTCAGTATCAAACAGAATGATAAAGGCTGAATTCCATTTTCTACAAAATCCAGCCTTATTAAATAAATATTGCAACAGTAGAGATAATATCTATCGACCGCAATAACCACTTATTATTTTCACATTTTTACTGGGATTTTTTATCACTATTTCTATCCTTAAAAAACCAGTAATAATGTAATTATTTGAAAAGAACATCTAAATTAAATCAAAAAATATATACTAATGGTGTAAGTTATGATATTCATCACAACTGCTGATAAGCAAATCGTTTAAATGAGTTATAAAGTCGTTTATTTTAGAAGTATGAAGTATATAGAGTGTAATGAAATGCAAAAGTTGTTATTAAGAAAATTGTTATTAAGCTGTGGAGTTATCTTTTCTGTATCTGCGATAGCTTTGCCTGCTCAAGCAGAACAACATACAGCTTCAATCGGATACGCCTATGTGAAACCACAAGATGCAAGCGCATTAAATGGTGCAACATTAAGTTACCGATATGAGCTTGATGATCAATGGGGGCTATTATCATCATTTACCTTTGCTAAAGGAGATGAAAAAGAGAAAACAGAGAATTACCACTCAAAAGATGATATCAAGTACTATTCCTTAATGGCGGGCCCAACCTATAGGGTTAATGATTATATTAGCTTATATGGTCAACTGGGATTATCTAGGATTAATGCAAAATCTTCTACTCATTATCGTCCTTCCACACACTACCGTACCGGATATATCGAAAAGGAAGAAGCAAGCAAAAACGCTTTAGGTTGGGGATTTGGTTTTATTGTAAATCCAACAACCAACACCTCAATTACTGCCGGTTATGAAGGTAGCCGTTTTAGTATTAAAGATGGGAACGAGAAAGATCATACATCTACTAACGGTTTTAATATAACTGTCGGCTACCGTTTCTAATCTTAATCAATGAGCAATGTATCATCACCAAGGTTGAATATTCTATTTAATTGACAACTTTGGTGATTTTTCAAAACAGTAAATCGTCATAAATATTTCGAATAAGCCCAGTGAGCATTATCAGAAAAAATCATAGAAAGAAATTTAAGGGATGAAAGAAAAATAATTTTCAAATGTTGAATATATATGATTTAGATATATTTTTATTGGCATTTTTTTTGATTTTTATTTCTATTAACAATATAAAACAAGAAATAATCACTAAAAGCGAAACTCAGAAAATATGTGTATTTATCGCCAAATCATCTTAAGAAGATGCAAAGAATATTAAATCAGACCTGATATGATTATGACATGAATAAGTTACATAGAAAAATAAGTTGTCAGTGAAATCTTCACAATTCACTAATTTGATTGGTGGGTTGTCGGGGGCTCGAACCCCGGACCAATTGATTAAGAGTCAACTGCTCTGCCGACTGAGCTAACAACCCAATGTGCATAATTATTCCCCTATACAAAGCTGTCGTCAATATATTATGACCATTTTTTTCTGAACGAATAATTCATACTCAATTCCAACAGCATTAACAAGTTAAAATGTAACCAATTTGTTTTTAAAGTGAGATCAGACTGTTATTACTATAGTAATCTGTGTCACAATATTTTTCGCAAACATCATCATATATAAGGCCACTTAAAGAGCCGTAACAATTTACCTAAGAAAATATTGGATACTATATACTATGGCAGAAAATATACACACTTCACTTTCCGCTGAAACCGGGGAAACGCAGTTGCAACGCCATCTAAGCAACCGGCATATACAACTTATCGCTATTGGCGGCGCCATCGGCACCGGCCTGTTTATGGGCTCAGGGAAAACAATCTCTCTCGCCGGACCATCGATCATATTCGTTTATATGATTATCGGTTTCATGCTGTTCTTTGTGATGCGCGCAATGGGTGAGCTATTGCTTTCGAACCTGAATTATAAATCATTCAGTGATTTCTCCGCCGATTTGCTCGGGCCCTGGGCTGGTTTTTTCGTCGGCTGGACTTACTGGTTCTGTTGGGTTATTACCGGTATCGCCGATGTGGTCGCAATCACTTCCTATATCAGCTATTGGCAACCGGATTTTCCACAATGGCTCACATCCCTGCTCTGTGTTTTACTATTGCTCTCCCTTAATTTGGCTACAGTGAAATTATTCGGGGAAATGGAATTCTGGTTCGCGATGATAAAAATCGTTGCCATTATCGCTTTAATCACAACAGGCGCGGTTCTGATTAGCATGCATTTTCAATCTCCAGCCGGTCATACCGCTTCTCTGGCAAATATATGGAATGATGGTGGATTCTTTCCCAAAGGATTAAGCGGATTTTTCGCTGGATTTCAAATAGCCATATTCGCCTTTGTGGGCATTGAATTAGTGGGTACTGCCGCCGCAGAAACTAAAGATCCAATGAAATCGCTTCCCAGAGCTATTAATGCCATCCCGATTCGTATTATCACCTTTTACGTGCTGGCGCTGATAATTATTATGTCAGTCACACCGTGGCGTTCAATCATTGCAGACAAAAGCCCTTTTGTTGAGCTGTTTGTTCTAATCGGTTTACCCGCAGCCGCCAGTATCGTGAACTTTGTGGTATTAACTTCTGCCGCTTCTTCAGCAAACAGTGGTGTTTTCTCCACCAGCCGCATGTTATTTGGATTAGCAAAAGAAGGTGATGCGCCACAGCAATTCGGCCGCCTTTCACGCCGTTCTGTACCTGCATCAGGATTAATTTTCACCTGTCTATGTTTATCCTGTGGTGTAGTGCTGATTTATTTAATTCCTGATGTTATGCACGTGTTTACCCTAGTAACCACCGTTTCAGCCATTCTATTTATGTTTATCTGGAGTATGATCCTAAGCTCATATCTGGTTTACCGGAAACGTCGCCCGGCATTACATAAGGCTTCAACCTATAAAATGCCATTCGGCATTATCATGTCATGGGTCTGTCTGGCATTTTTTGCATTTGTTCTGATATTACTCACTTTACGGGATGATACCCGCCAAGCATTAATCATCACACCGGTTTGGTTCCTGATCTTAATTATCGGTTTTCAAATTGTAAAAAAACGTAGAACACGTTTGTACAGCTAACTCATTCAAATTTCATCTATATGACCTGTTGGAATAATACTCCACAGGTCTTTTTTAGCGATATGACTAAAATTCTTGTGCTTTATTATTCCATGTTAGCAATAGCTGCTACACTCTCAAAAGTGGCTTTCTGTGGACGATGAACCGTCAATTTTAATCTCTAATAAACGTTATAATTATATAATCATTTAAACCAATTCAGTCACGCAAAAAACGTCGTATCACGACATTATACCTAATAGATTTCGAGTTGCAGCGCGGCGGCAAGTGAACGAATCCCCAGGAGCATAGATAACTATGTGATTGGGGTGAGTGAAAGCAGCCAACAAAGCAGCAGCTTGAAAGATGAAGGGTATATATCGAATTCAAATATCCAAATGCTTTACTCTTGAGTTGAATATCCCTTTTGCAAAAAAACTATTATTTTCTCAATATAATATACATGTCAAAAAGAGTGACCAAGTGAACAATTCTCTTTTTAACATTGACACCAAAACATCACCATTGAATAAGACCTTAACTTAAATCACATAAATATAATAATTTTCGATCTAACATCCTCCCAAATAAATGATATCGGTAATATCAAAATAAGAGGACGTATCATGAAGGCATTAGTATTAGAAAAAGCAGGTCAGATTTCAATTCAAGACTGGGAAGACCCCGAAATACTGGGTGAAAATGATGTTGAAATAAAAATTCACTCGGTGGGAATTTGCGGCAGCGATGTACATTATTACCAATACGGGCGTATTGGGCCATTTATTGTCGAAAAGCCGATGATCCTCGGGCACGAAGCATCCGGTGTAATCACCGCAGTAGGTAAAAATGTGATTCACTTAAAAATCGGCGATCGTGTCTGTATGGAACCTGGAATTCCTAATCTGCAATCACCACAATCACGAGCAGGTATTTATAACTTAGATCCAGATGTCCGTTTCTGGGCGACGCCCCCTATTGACGGCTGCTTACGTGAAAGAGTTATTCACCCGGCAGCATTTACGTTCAAATTACCGGATAATGTCAGTTTTGCCGAAGGCGCAATGGTTGAACCATTATCTATCGGTATGCAAGCAGCCACAAAAGCAGAAATTAAACCAGGAGATATCGCATTAGTTATTGGCGCTGGCACGATCGGAATTGTTACCGCACTTGCTGCATTAGCCGGTGGTTGTTCTGATGTCATTATTTGTGATGTGTTCGATGAAAAATTGGAAATTGCAAAACAGTATCCAGGTCTCCACCCGGTTAATAGCAAAGTACTTGCTGAAAAAGTTAATACATTAACCGATGGTAATGGCGTCAATATTCTCTTTGAATGTAGTGGCGCAAAATCCGTCATTGCCACTATTTCAGAGCATATTGCACCGGGAGGAATAGCTGTACTGGTCGGCATGCCTATCGATCCGGCGCCATTTGATATTGTCTCTGCTCAAGCTAAAGAGATCACATTCAAAACGATTTTCCGCTACGCAAATATGTACCCTCGTACTATTCGTTTACTTAGCGCTGGCAAGCTCAAGGTAACCCCTCTATTATCCGCAACCTATAAATTTAAAGACAGCGTTCAAGCTTACGAACGAGCTGCGGAGGGTCGTCCGACAGACATCAAAATTATGTTGGAAATGGAGTAACATATGGCGCTCTATGCTGGTATCGATTGCGGTACACAAAGTACTAAAGTCATTATTGTCGATAGCCAAAAAGCGCATATTTTGGGTGAAGGCAGCTCGCCTCACCCGATAATTAGCGATTCAAACGGCCGTCGTGAACAACAAGTTCAGTGGTGGACAGAAGCACTGGAAAATGCCTTTGCTCAAGCGATCAAGCAAGCAGGAATTTCTGGTACAGAAATTGTCGCTCTTGCCGTATCAGGCCAACAGCACGGTTTTGTTCCTCTGGATGCAGAAGGTCATGTTTTAGCACCGGTAAAACTCTGGTGTGACACTGAAACTGCTGTAGAAAATCAGGAAATTCTTGATGCGCTCGGTGGTACGAAAGCCGCTTTAACACAAATCGGGTTAATGCCGCAGACAGGTTATACCGCATCTAAAATTCTTTGGTTCAAAAAATACCATCCTGAGTTATGGTCAAAACTGAACGCCGTTTTATTACCTCATGATTATCTCAATTATTGGCTAACAGGCAGATTAGTTGCTGAATATGGCGATGCCTCAGGAACCGGATTACTAAATATTCGTAAACGCGAATGGGATAATCAGATTGTCCAATTAATTGATCCGGATGGCCGTCTTTGGAATGCACTGCCTGAATTGGTTTCTGCTGAGACCTGTATTGGTACAGTAAGGCCGGAAATAGCAAAAAAGTTAGGGCTTTCACCGACAACCAAAGTTGCGTCTGGCGGGGGCGATAATATGATGGCTGCAATTGGAACGGGCAATATCATTCCAGGCATCACGACCATGAGTTTAGGCACCTCTGGCACTCTATTCACTTACTCTGACAAACCGATTGTCGCTGATTCTGAAATGATCGCTGGTTTCTGTTCCTCTAATAATGGATGGCTGCCATTGATTTGCACGATGAATGTAACTTCAGCGACAACCACTATTCAAAAGCTGTTTAATATGGATATTCAGGCTTTTAATGACATATTGAACCCAAGCAAACCCGGTGCTAATGGTTTGATGATGCTACCGTTTTTTAATGGTGAACGTGTTCCGCCACTCCCCCATGCCAAAGCGAGTATCCATAACCTGGATACTAGCAATATGAATCAGCAAAATTTTATTTTGGCTGTAGTTGAAAGCGCCACATATGGGCTACGTTTTGGTATTGAATTATTTCGCAAACAAGGGATTGAAATTAACGAGATCCGTTTGACTGGCGGCGGCGC
Source organism: Photorhabdus aballayi (assembly GCF_026153155.1). Lineage (NCBI taxonomy): Bacteria > Pseudomonadati > Pseudomonadota > Gammaproteobacteria > Enterobacterales > Morganellaceae > Photorhabdus > Photorhabdus aballayi. The sequence goes on from NZ_JAPFCD010000025.1 coordinate 53,192, forward strand.
TCGCAGTAAAAAATGGCGACAAATTGTGGCGGATATCATGAATACGCCTGTTATTTGTGTCACTCATCAAGAAACCGCCGCATTGGGCGCAGCTATTCAAGCTATGTGGTGTGATTCCTTGACAGAAGAGAAAGATAAACAAGCGCAGCTCATCCATATTTGCCAATATTTTGTTCATCTTGATGAAGAAACCCGCACCGTTCCAACCCCCGAAACGGCCGCATTATATGATGTGTTTTATCAAGATTATTGCTCTCTGCTTACTACTGAATATCCAGAGGTGAAAGCATGACAATATTGACCGCCGATCATTCTCCTGATGTATTGCTCAAAATCACTGGTATCCAAAAATCTTTGATGTGGAAGCGACGCCGTACAGCAAAGACAAAACCGGGAAAAATGATCGATGATTTTTCATGATAAAAAAAACAAACCTCGCTATTTTAAACGAGGTTTGTCGGCAGTCTGGTGAAGGCGTTTCGCCTTCACGCTTTTTTACCTTTATTTCAATTTACCTTACTTCAACTCATTTAGTCTTATATTGCGCCTCAGCATCAATAAAACGCTGTTGCGCGGCGCTGCTCGGCGCTTTACCCAACAAGCTCACAATCACGATCGCAATAGAAGCTAAGATAAAACCAGGAATAATTTCATACAACGCAAACCACTGGTACTTCATCCACACCAATACCGTGACGGCCCCTACCAACATTCCCGCTAATGCGCCATTACGTGTCATACGTTTCCAGATAACAGAAATCAGTACGACCGGACCGAACGCAGCACCAAATCCCGCCCAAGCATTACTTACCAAAGCCAGTACTTTATTGTCCGGATTGGTTGCTATCACCATCGCGATAACCGCCACCAGCAACACCATGAAACGCCCCACCCACACTAACTCTTTCTGGCTGGCCGATTTACGGATAAAGGGTTTATAAAGATCTTCCGTCAAAGCACTTGCACACACCAGCAACTGACAGCTTAAGGTACTCATCACCGCGGCCAAAATAGCGGATAGTAAAATGCCTGCTATCCACGGATTAAACAGAATAACCGCCAATTCCATAAAGATACGCTCACGGTTGGCTGTGACCGGGCCGGACAGTTCAGGATACATTTCAAAATAAGCAATACCGAAGAAACCGACAGCAATAGTGCCTGCCAAACATAACACCATCCAAGTCATACTGATACGACGAGCTTTGCGGATAGTATGATGGGAATCTGCCGCCATAAAACGCGCCAGAATGTGTGGCTGACCAAAATAACCTAACCCCCAACCTAACAGCGAGATAATGGCAATAAAGTTCAGCCCTTTAAACATATCCATATAAGCTGGGCTTTTCGCTGCTATCAGAGCCAGAGAGGTATCAATGCCCCCCACAGAGAAAATAACGATAATCGGGGTCAAGATAAGCGCAAAGATCATTAATGAAGCCTGAACCGTATCTGTCCAACTCACCGCCAGAAAGCCGCCTAAGAAAGTGTAGGCAATCGTTGCGGCTGCACCAAGCCACATGGCTTTCTGGTAACTAATACCGAACGTACTTTCAAATAACAATCCTCCGGCAACCACGCCAGAAGCACAATAGATAGTGAAGAAAGTCAGAATAACCAGCGCGGAAATAATACGTAGGATTTTACTGCTATCGTCAAAACGACTGGTGAAATAGTCCGGCAATGTTAGCGCATTATTATTAACTTCCGTCTGGATTCGCAGCCTGCCTGCCACCAATTTCCAGTTCAGGTAAGCGCCTAAAGAGAGGCCAATGGCTATCCAGCTTTCTGAAATCCCCGCGAAATAGACGACGCCAGGTAAGCCCATTAGTAACCAGCCGCTCATATCCGAAGCGCCGGCAGACAACGCCGTTACCATGCTACCTAATCGCCTTCCTCCCAAAATATAATCATCAAAATTCTTGGTTGAGCGATAAGCCAAAAAGCCTATCAACAACATTCCAGCAATGTAGACAATAAAGGTGATTAGCATTGGTGTATTTACTGTCATGCAAGTTCTCCATAGTGTTATCTCTGTTTTGCAAAGCCGCAGTTCTCCTGGGTATACAGAGTTTTCCCTGTCAGGTTCAGGAACGTTGCACCTGATTGCACCTAAAAATGGTCCATAATTCTAAATTGAAATAATTATTTTTGTAACCAATTAGAAAGTTACAGTGAATCCTAGATTAGCATTAGGCAATTTAACAACTAATTAACGCCGTTTTTTACAAGAAACGTCTACTGAATCACATTTATTTGATTTAAAAATTACACTTTTTAACCATTTCAGGGTTACCCCCCTATGTTAGCCATAAAATATTAAACCAATGTGTATCAATCAAATAAAGTCACAAAAATAAATATATCCACCTGATTATAATAACTAGATTAATTTCACAAAAATAAAACAAGCAATTCTCATAAGGTTGCACAAAGTTGCAACATGTCAGATATTATCGTGCAACTTAGATAAACCTTACCTATTAAGGAGCAAGGATGGGTAGTACAACAATGGGCGTGAAGCTTGATGAAGCCACACGTGACCGCATTAAAGCCGCTGCGCAACGGATTGACCGCACTCCACATTGGCTGATTAAACAAGCTATTTTTAATTATCTTGAACGTCTTGAAAATGGTGAACAGATCGCTGAACTTTCTGCTAGTCAGGATATTAAAGAAGAGAAGATAATCGCAGAAGAAACGGTAATAGATTCTTCTCATCAACCTTTCCTCGACTTCGCAGAACATATCCTGCCTCAATCAGTAAAACGTTCCGCAATTACTGCTGCCTATCGCCTGCCAGAAACACAAGCCGTTCCCATGCTGCTACAACAGGCGCAATTGCCAGAAGATCAAGCACAAGCGACTCATAAGCTGGCTTACGGCATTGCAGAAAAATTGCGTAACCAGAAAAACAGCATCGGTCGTTCAGGTCTGGTCCAAGGGTTATTACAGGAGTTCTCGCTTTCATCTCAGGAAGGCGTTGCGTTAATGTGTCTTGCGGAAGCCTTGCTCCGTATCCCTGATAAAGCCACTCGCGACGCGCTGATCCGCGACAAAATCAGCAACGGCAACTGGCATTCCCATCTGGGCCAAAGTTCATCCATGTTTGTCAATGCAGCAACCTGGGGGCTATTGTTTACCGGCAAACTAGTTTCTACCCACAACGAGGCCAAACTCTCCACTTCGCTGAATCGCATTATCAGTAAGAGTGGCGAACCATTAGTGCGTAAAGGCGTAGATATGGCAATGCGCCTGATGGGTGAGCAGTTTGTGACCGGAGAAACTATCGCTCAAGCGCTGGCAAGCGCACGTAAGCTGGAAGAAAAAGGATTCCGTTACTCCTATGACATGCTAGGCGAAGCCGCTTTAACTGAGGAAGATGCTCAGAATTATATGGTTTCCTACCAACAAGCAATTCATGCTATCGGTAAGGCATCTAACGGCCGTGGTATTTATGAAGGCCCCGGCATTTCCATTAAGCTATCCGCTCTGCACCCGCGTTATAGCCGTGCTCAATATGAACGCGTCATGGACGAGCTATATCCACGCCTGCTTTCCCTGACATTACAAGCACGCCAATATGATGTTGGTATCAATATCGATGCCGAAGAAGCGGATCGTCTGGAAATTTCACTCGATCTGTTGGAGAAACTCTGTTTTGAACCACAACTGGCTGGCTGGAATGGCATTGGCTTCGTTATTCAGGCTTATCAGAAGCGCTGCCCCTTTGTTATCGACGCGGTCATTGATTTAGCGCAGCGCAGCCGCCGTCGGTTGATGGTGCGACTGGTAAAAGGCGCTTACTGGGATAGCGAAATTAAACGCGCTCAAATCGATGGGCTGGAAGGCTACCCAGTTTACACCCGCAAAGTTTATACTGACGTTTCTTATCTGGCTTGCGCCCGCAAACTATTGTCAGTACCCAATCTGATTTATCCTCAGTTCGCTACCCATAACGCCCATACTTTAGCTGCTGTTTATCATATGGCGGGTCAAAACTATTATCCTGGTCAATATGAATTTCAGTGCCTGCATGGCATGGGAGAACCATTGTATGAACAAGTGGTCGGGAAAATCGCTGATGGTAAATTAAACCGCCCATGCCGTATTTATGCGCCAGTAGGCACTCACGAAACACTGTTGGCTTATCTGGTCCGCCGTCTGTTGGAGAACGGCGCTAACACCTCTTTCGTCAACCGTATCGCCGATACCACATTGCCACTGGATGAACTGGTTGCCGATCCGGTGAAAAAGGTTCAGAAGCTGGCCGAAACCGAAGGCCAAATCGGTCTTCCACATCCGAAAATTCCTCTGCCTCATAATCTGTATGGCAAAGATCGCGCAAATTCAGCCGGTCTGGATCTTGCCAACGAACATCGTCTGGCTTCTCTTTCCAGTGCGCTATTAAGTTCTGCTACCGAAGAACAGCATAGCGAGCCACTACTGGGCGGCAATTATCACCATCAAGGTGAGTTACCGGCCGCCAAACCGGTTATTAACCCGGCGACACCTGCGGATATTGTCGGCCATGTTCGTGAAACAACTGAACAGGAAGTCAGTCATGCGCTGGATGTCGCAACAGAGGCTGGCGCAATCTGGTTTGCGACACCGCCATCAGAACGGGCGGCTATTCTGGTTCGTGCTGCGGAATTGATGGAAAACCAGATGCAACCGTTATTAGGTATTTTGGTTCGGGAAGCCGGCAAAACCTTTAACAATGCAATCGCTGAGGTACGCGAAGCGGTCGATTTTCTCTACTACTACGCGGGACAAGTTCGCCATGATTTCGCTAATGATACTCATCGCCCACTGGGGCCGGTTGTCTGTATCAGCCCGTGGAATTTCCCATTAGCCATTTTTACCGGGCAGATAGCGGCTGCATTGGCTGCCGGTAACAGCGTATTAGCAAAACCAGCGGAACAGACCCCATTAATTGCGGCAACAGCGGTCAAAATACTGCATCAAGCAGGTATTCCCCACGATGCATTGCAATTATTACCTGGCCGAGGTGAAACCATTGGTTCTCTTCTGGTGGGTGATGAGAGAGTACGAGGCGTGATGTTTACTGGCTCCACTGAAGTGGCTAGTTTATTACAACGTAACATTGCCGGACGACTTGATGCACAAGGGCGCCCAACTCCTCTGATTGCCGAAACCGGTGGTCTGAACGCCATGATTGTCGACTCTTCCGCGCTAACAGAACAAGTTGTTATGGATGTGGTCGCTTCTGCTTTTGATAGTGCAGGTCAACGTTGCTCTGCCTTGCGTATCCTCTGTATTCAAGATGATGTGGCGGAAAGAACCCTCACCATGCTGAAAGGCGCTATGTCTGAATGCCGGATGGGTAATCCTGAACGCCTGTCTACCGATATCGGCCCAGTCATTGATGCGGAAGCCAAAGCGGGTATTGATCGCCATATTCAAGCAATGCGTACCAAAGGACGCACAATTTATCAGGCCGCACAAGATAATGTGGTTGACAATCAAGAGTGGGATCAAGGCACTTTCGTTAAACCGACACTGATTGAATTGGAAAATTTCAATGAATTAAAACAAGAGATTTTCGGCCCGGTTCTGCATGTTGTTCGTTTTAAACGTAATGAACTGGATAACTTGCTGGATCAGATTAATAACTCTAACTACGGTCTGACTCTGGGCGTCCATACCCGTATTGATGAAACAATTGCACAAGTCACAGCTAAAGCGAAAGTCGGCAATCTGTATGTTAACCGCAACATGGTAGGCGCTGTTGTTGGCGTGCAACCGTTCGGTGGTGAAGGCTTGTCCGGTACCGGACCGAAAGCAGGCGGCCCACTCTATTTGTACCGTCTGCTCTCTTGTCGTCCTCAAAACGCGATCAGCCAAACGTTGGAACGTCAGGATGCTGAATATCCACTGGATGCTAATGTTCGTTCAGCGCTGATGGCTCCCTTTGATGCATTAACCGAATGGGCAGCCAATCAGCACAACGAAGAGCTAAATCAGTTAGTTCAACAATATAAATTGCTGGCACAAGGTGGTACCACTCGTCTGTTACCTGGGCCGACAGGCGAACGCAATACTTACACCCTGTTACCTCGTGGTCAGGTGTTGTGTCTGGCGGATAATCAACAGGATACGCTGATCCAACTGGCAGCAACATTATCTGTGGGCTGTCAGTTGCTCTGGCAAAATGATGAACTACATCAGCAACTGTTTCGTCAATTGCCAGATAGCGTCCGTAAATCAATCCATTTGGTTCAAGATTGGCAGAGTGAAGATACGGCATTCGAAGCGGTTATTTACCACGGCGACTCTGATCAACTGCGTCAAGTTTGCGAACAAGTCGCTCAACGTAAAGGCGTTATCATTTCCGTACAAGGTTTTGCCCGTGGAGAAACTAATCTGCTGTTAGAACGTTTGCTACATGAACGCTCATTGAGCATTAATACAGCGGCGGCAGGAGGTAATGCCAGTCTGATGACTATCGGTTAATTTCGGCTGTAGCTACGGGGAACACATTAAAAATATGTTCCCCTTAGATTAGAAATCAACCCCAAAACTCTGTTAATTCCCATCAGATATTCCTTTAGTCATATAGTATTCATCTATCAGTTCACCATTTATAAATAGTGAGCCAGTTCTGATGCCGGAAAAAATAAAACCTGATGATAAATACAGCTTTATTGCCAATGTATTTTTTATTGCAACGGTTAACTCAAGTCTGCTAATTCCATTTTTCCGTGACCAATCTTGCGCTTTGTCGAGTAGAGTTCTCGCTATACCTTTGTTTCTATATTCTTTTTTTACTCCAAGAACAATATAACCCAGATGCCTGTTCCTATTGAACACGCCTCTAGATATAACAATAAATCCAACAATGTTTTTATTATCTTCACATATTAACATTTGCCTGTCTTTGCCAAATCCTTTTATTATATCTGCCTGTTCCTCTGCACTTGTTTTTCTTTCTCCCGGCTCAAGCAACATAAATTCCGATGTGTTATCCAAATCATTAAGAAAAACAATGAGACTGTTTGCATCTTCTACGTTAACTTCTCTAAAAACAAAGATTTCTTTTTCCATAGCGAATACCATATTAATGAAATATGCATAAATAGCGCCCTGACGGGTGACTAAACCGGATTAATGAGGAAAATGAGTTGCATGATTATTCATCATGAAAGAAAAAAACCTCATTATTTTTAACGAAGTTTGTCAACGAGCTAAGGGGAACACATCAAAATGCGTTCCCCCAAAATTAATCATCTCTTTGCTGTTTATATTTCCAGCTTAGTGACCGCCCTGCTGCCAGCTCAAATACTGTTCATACTTGCGCAAAGCAATGTTGTAGTTACTGAATGCCGACTGTGATAGCTTTTCACTCAGTTTTTCCTGAATTTTCTCTGTTGTGAACTCTTTTACAGGGTAATTGCTTGAAGTGAGCAATTCATCCAAACGTCGTAAACGAACCACATACTCACGAACAGTACTATGACTCATTTCAGTCTGCTCAAACAGATACTGTTTGAACGACATGATGTCAAAATAATCTGTCTCGCTATTGCAATAAATCTCACTGCAAAAACGACATAACGCGACAAATTTATCTTGCAGCTCATCCCAAGTCTTGTCATCAATCAACTCCGTCATCTCGGAGATGGACTCTTTGTTGATCACTTGGCCATTAAAAACCAAAGAGATACGGTCAAGAGCTTTGTGACAATGCAAGCAATGAGTTTGACTATGTTTGTAGTCTTTAATGTAACGGCTGAGCGGCCGTTTCTTTTGTGTTGTAACAGACATAAGAGATAAGCCCTGTGTGTAGTCTTAAACAAAAAACAAATAAGCAAAAAAGTTACTTTTCCGGATTTAAGCGTGCCCGCAAGCGTTTAATCGCTTGGCTGTGTAGCTGACTTATACGGGACTCCCCGACTTCAAGTACTGCGCCAATCTCTTTCAGATTAAGTTCTTCCTGATAATACAGCGTCAGAACCATTTTTTCTCGCTCAGGTAACGAATCAATAGCCTCAATTACCCGTTGACGAATGTCACTTTCCAGCAATTGTTGTAAGGGATTAGTTTCATGCCCTTCTTCAATGACAGGTTCACAGCTTTCACCATGCATTTCATGCCATTCGTCATACGAAAACAACTGACTGTTATTCGTATCTAACAGTATCTGCCGATATTCTACCAGATCAATCTTTAATTCTTTAGCAACTTCCTGCTCACTGGCTGGACGGCCTAAGTCTTGCTCAAGTTTTCGGATGATTTGCGTCACTTCGCGCGCATTACGGCGCACGCTACGCGGAGCCCAATCGCGACTCCTTAACTCATCCAACATTGCACCTCTGATGCGTTGTACCGCATAAGTGGTAAACGCGGTTCCCTGTAAGGAATCAAAACGTTCCACCGCATTTAGTAAGCCGATTCCCCCGGCCTGAAGTAGATCATCCAGCTCCACACACGCGGGTAACCTAACTTGTAGCCTTAACGCTTCATGGCGAACTAATGGTACGTAGCGCTTCCAGAGGCTGTTTTTGTCCATCACGCCTTCGGCGGTATACAAATCGCTCACAACAACAGACACCTTTGGAAAAAGAGACTAACCCTCATTATCCAATCCCCTAACAAGGGCAATCGTTTGAACAATGTAGTAAAAACGCTTCTTTTTCACCTATGCGAAATTTATTGTCTGCCTAATAGTATCACAAATTTTAGGCTGTTCCTGATAAACTCCTAAAAAAGAAGGACCGGCGAGCCGATCCTTGATTTATTTGGATTTTTATGTGAATCAGGTTCACATATTGCCCTAGCTGAGCAATTAACGCAGCAGAGACAATACGTTATTAGGAATTTGGTTAGCCTGAGCCAGAACCGCAGTACCTGCCTGTTGCAGAATTTGACCACGGCTCATGTTAGACACTTCGGTCGCATAGTCAGCATCTTCGATACGGCTACGAGCAGCGCTCAGGTTGTTAACCGTGTTGTTCAGGTTGTTAACGGTAGATTCCAGACGGTTCTGGATAGCACCCAGAGAACTGCGCAGGCTGTCAACTTTTGCCAGAGCATTGTCCAAAGTTTTCAGAGGATCTTTCGATGCTTCGCCAGTCAGCTCTTTAGTAGTATCTGCTTTAACTACACCTGTAGCCTTATCAATAGTTGCATTGTAAGTTACTTCTTTACCATCCTTATTAGTAGCAGTAATAACAAATTTATCAGCAGCAGGATTGCCATCTGCATCAAGAGCTTTAGCTACTTTGTGATTACTCATATCTTTCACGCTAGCGTCAGTGAAAACTAATGGATTTTTCTTACCTCCATTATCAATATCAGTAACTGGATCACCTTTTGGAACTTCCTTAGAAACAGTGAATTTACCCAGTCCCAGAATATTGCTGTCAATTTTTTCCAGATTAATTTTGATAACTTCGTTATCGTTAGCACCAACCTGAATGGTCATTTCGTTCTTTTCACTTAGAACATGAACACCGTTAAATTGAGTCTGTTTAGAAATACGATCAATTTCCTTTAAACGCTCAGTAACTTCTTCCTGGATAGATTTGGTATCACTCTCAGAGTTGGTTTCGTTTTTCGCCTGAACAGCCAGTTCACGAATACGTTGTAAGTTGGTGTTAATTTCGTTCAGAGCGCCTTCAGTAGTCTGTGCAATAGAGATACCGTCATTAGCGTTACGTGCTGCCTGAGTCAAACCTCTAACATTTGAAGTGAAACGGTTAGCGATCGCTTGACCAGCCGCGTCATCCTTGGCACTGTTGATACGCAGACCAGAAGACAGACGCTCGATAGCGTTACCCAAAGTACCCTGGGATTTGGTCAGGTTATTCTGAGTCAGCTGGGACAGGCTGTTGAATTTGATGACTTGTGCCATAATTAGAGTTCCTTTTTAAAATCAAGTCGATATATAAGTTTGGGTTTTACCCACGGTGTTCACCACCGCCAACAGTTTTATCGGCGCTCCTCAAAGAACCTTTAATTTTTCTTGAAAAAACTTTTTCTTTTTTATCACTTTGCCCTGATAAGCCAAACAGCGTCGGTTCTTCACGACTATTCTTACCATAGAAAAATTATTTTTATTAGTAAACTTTTCTAAAAACTTACCGATAACCGGTTCAATAAAGCTTTACTAATAAAGGAGTCAATAAATGGCTAGCATTTCTTCATTAGGCGCCGGGTCGGGGATGGATCTTGGTTCTATATTGGATAAACTTCAGGCAGCAGAACAAAAGCGTTTAGTCCCTCTGGCAGAACAGCAAACCAGTTATAAAGGTAAGCTAACGGCTTTTGGCACATTAAAAAGCAGTTTGGAAAAGCTGGAAACCGCGTCTGAATCCCTGAAAAAGTTCGATAAACTTAATACAACCACTGCCAGCGAAAAACATGATGCATTCACTGCCAGTACTGATTCTAAAGCCAGCCCAGGTAGCTACAGTATTGAAGTTAAGCAATTGGCGCAGGCACAATCATTACAGACAGAAAAAGTCAGTAATATCAAAGAGTATATGGGCGAATCTTTGGGTGAAGGTAAAACCCGGACAATCACCATTACTCAACCTGGCGAAAAAAAGCCGATGAAAATCGAGCTGACAGACGGACAAACATCCATGATTGAGATCAAGGATGCAATTAATAAACAGGAAGGTAATGTCAACGCCAGTATTATTAAAGCGAAAGATGGCGAAAACTATTTAGTGCTGACGGCTAAAAAAGCCGGCACTGAATCCGTAATGACCATCAAAGTTGAAGGTGATAACAAACTTAGCCAATTTCTAGACTATACTCCGGGTACAACAAGTAAATTAACTCAAACTGTCGAAGCTAAGAATGCCCTCTTAACCGTTAATAACATCCCAATTGAGCGTCAGACAAACCATATTACCGATGCACCCGAAGGCGTTACGCTGGATCTGAAAAAAACGACCGAGGATAAAGATTACCAAAGAAAGATCGAGGATAAAGACAAACCTAGGGAACATAAGCCAGAAATACTGGTCATATCTCGTGATATTGAACCGATGAAAGAGGCGATTAAAAACTGGGTTGATGCTTATAATGAATTGCAAACGACGTTTGATTCACTGACCAAATATAAGCCAGTAAAACAGGGTGAAGAACCGTCGAAAGATAATGGCGCTTTATTAGGTGACAGCACATTACGCGGAATACAGAACCAGCTAAGAAGCCAAATTTTCAGCTCTCAAAAGGTCAATGATATTCCAACCCTGAATAAACTGGGCATTAAACAAAAGTTTGATGGCAAGCTGGAAATTGATAACGAAAAACTGGAAAAAAATCTAAAAGAAAAACCGGCTAATGTGAAAGCATTCTTTATGGGTGACGGTAAAGAAACGGGTTTTGCCACCCAGACACATAAGCTATTAAAAGATGCTCTGGATAGCCATGAAGGTACCTTAGCTACCGCGACTAATGGCATTAACAAGCGTCTAAAAACCCTTGAGAAACAAGTAGACAGGACGAAAGACAATATTAACGCAACAATTGAACGTTATAAACGCCAATTTTCACAACTGGATAAAATGGTCTCTTCCTTGGGAAAAACCGGTAACTTCCTATCACAGCTACAGACAATAAGATAATTAAAGGAAATTATGTATCAACGTTCGGCAAGTCAATTATATGCCCAGATAGATGTGGAGAGCGAAATTATGAACGCCTCCCCCTATCAGTTGATTCAGATTTTGTTCAACGGGGCGCTTAGCGCCCTACGTCGAGCAATTATTCTGATGGAACAAGGTAATATCGCGGAAAAAGGCGCAGCTATTTCCAAAGCGATCAATATCATCGATAATGGCCTCAAGCAGGGGTTAGATAATGAAAAAGGTGGAGAGCTGGCACACAATCTCGCTTCCCTTTACGACTATATGACCCAACGTTTACTCCACGCTAATTTACGCAATGATGAGCCAGCCATTACCGAAGTAATAAAATTACTCACCGAGATTTCAGACGCTTGGCGGCAAATTGGCCCTCATTACAACGCCAGTCAGGATATTGTTTAATGGATAATGAAATGGATCTCTTGTCAGCTTACCAACGGATCCTAAGTTTAAGTGAGCAAATGCTTAATTTAGCTAAAAATGAAAAATGGGATGAACTTGTTGATATGGAAATCACCTACCTCAAAGCAGTAGAAGTGATCAGCCACTCTTCAATATCATCGACCGTTTCTCTTTCGTTACAGCAAAAAATGACCAACATTTTGCAGATAATTTTAGATAATGAAAATGAGATTAAAAAACTACTACAGCAAAGACTTGATGAATTAAGTAAACTCATCAAACAAGCAAGCCAACAGCAATTATTAAATGATAGCTACGGCCAATTCCCTGTTGAACCCTATCATACTCTTATGAATTCTACGGAACAAAAGTAATCGAGAAATAAAGGTGATGTACTCTCATCACCATTATTTACCCGTTTTGTGAGCTTGGTTTAGGATGTCTTTAAAACCTTGTAGTATTCCGATCTACAAATCAGGATTGCCCTTCGTCTTCATATTTCCCCCATCACGACCAATAGGCATTAATGAGC
>NZ_JAPFCD010000026.1:0-65083 GCF_026153155.1 Photorhabdus aballayi
CGTTCCATCAGGGCTTGTCCGGTGGTGAGCGTAGTGCGGTGCGCGTTAATAAACCCGCAGCCGTTACAAGTAATACCGGCCGGGTTGGCAATAATCACCTCGGCTTTATGCCCGGCTACTTCAATCCAGCCGTTGAGGTGACTGCGGTCGTGGCTGTTGACTTCATTGAGGATAACGCTGGCGTCCCCTTTGGCTAACCACGGATTGCCCGCCACCATACCGCCGAGTTGCGTCTGCGTGGCCTGATGGCTGTTATTGAGGATAACTCCTTGTTTATCCACATCAAACTGACGGTAGCTGTTGTGGGAAACGCCATCGGCGCCGGGCGTCTGAATATTAACCTGCGGGGTGCCGTTGGCGCTGCGAATGACGGTCGGTTGCTGACGCCCCGGCGCCTGTCCATCGGCCACAATCGCCGCCTGTGCGGTGAGTGAAACTCCGCCAAGCGCTAACAACAGACTGAATCGTAACGCGGTGAACCGGCAACGACACGACCGTAGAGATGGCCGACGAGCGCGGCGTCCCGTTCGTCCGCGCCCGGCACACACTATCTCGGCCACCACCATCCACATCTGGCGGGCCTGATTAAAGATAATACGATACAGCTGCTTATTCATGCTTAACTCCACTCACACGCTACCCACTGGCAGCCGGGTTATTTAAATTAATACTGCCAATACAGGTTGAATCCGGCCGTGACCGGGGAGGTTTGGAAACCGGCAGGTTTGGGTACAGACAGGTGAACCTCCACAAGGGATGGGGCTAATTGAGCCTCCAAGTCTTGCTGGCGTGCCTGTTGATGAATGCGTTGTTGTTCTGAGAGGTTTGCGGCCTGACTGCCTGAAATCACGATATAAAAAACCACAAACACTAAAATACTGCTTTTCATTGACTTTCCATTCCACAATGCCGAAGCGGTATTAACCATGAATTTAGCTTAGCGATCAATATCTAGGATTGATGATCAACTGGGCATCTAAAAATAGGGGATTGGTTAAGATAGCATCAAAAACAAGGGGTTATATTTAAAAGCAAAAAACAGGCCAATGTGATTATTTTGTGACAATATTGTATAAAAAATAGATTAATATTAATCATTTAATAACCAATATTAATAATTTCAAATTAATTTCATTTTTTTCGTTAATTATGTGATGAATATCACATTTGTGATATTTAATTTCAGGATGAAATCACTTGCAAAGTGATGCTTGTCGTAAATTGGTGATGAAATGTTATCTTTCCTGATTAGGTTAGATGATGACTTTTAGCTCAATTAGCAGAACTGGCGCTATGCTATTACAGCCTGAGAATTAGCGTTTTCAAACGGTAAATTCGTTTCTCTTTTAAAAATGGGTATCACTAACAATAGCCAATAGTGATGAGGAGGAAATTTCACATACATGATTAAATTACTATCTGAACTTTAATAACTTCGTCAAAAGGGGAGATGGATAAGAATAAACTCTTTGATTTGTAGTAATAAAATGGCTAACGAAGAAATCATAAAAGTGACCGTTCCGTCGGTCACGAAACTCAGTCATCAACTGGTTTATAGATCCCCCTATTGGAGCCGAGATCAGTTAACATCCAAATTTACCCAATGTAGCCTCCGCAATAGGGATATATTGGTCTGTTAATTTATTGATGCTGTTATTGGTTACAGGATAACAACAATCAAGGAAAAACCAATTTATCGGCGTCTCCAATATTGAAGCGATCTGCACCAGATGGGATAAATTAATTCGGTTTATCCCTCTCTCATAACGTGAGAGTTGTTGCTGACTAATACCTATTTTTTCCGCCAATTTTACGGCGGTCATACCCAACTCTTTCCTTCTTTTTTGAATACGCTTCCCTACTAATAGATGATCTTGTTTCATTTTCATCCCAGCCTTTAAATTAAAAAAACACCTTTTTATGGCATTGCCAAAATTATCGCCCCTGATCCCGAGAAAGGTCCTGCCTCTACTCTGCCATTTTTTTGTAAAATTGATTTCACTGTAATTGGTACACTTCCTCCAGCCGGTACAAACACAGCAACGCCATCTTCACCATTTTTCTCATTTAATAGCAATTTAGCTTTCAAACTACCATCACTTCTTAAAGGTACTAATCCCCTATCAGGTCCCGTCGCTGTCACGATAATCTCTATGTCTACATTGCAAGTCACATTGATATTTTCCGCTCTGGTTGCGCCTTCCAAGTTTGCCTCATCAATACTACCGTAATTAAGTTCAACGGAGCCTTCACTGACTTGACAAAATCCTATCGGCGGTGGTGCAACGCCACATAAAGATCCAGGTAATAATCTTCCATGAAAACCACTTCGATCGGTTTCATAAAATAGCCCGACACATTCCTGATGAGACCGAATAGCAGGACCAAAATGTTTTGCCACTCCAGTGATCGGAAAACTGGTATATTTCAATATCTCCGCTTGCACTTGTTTCATTGTCCTAAACCTTTCCACGCGAGTATTGAATAGCCTATAAGGCTGCCCTGAATAACCATCAGCAAAATGGCGATGGTTAACCGATATCCAACACGCAGAATAACCATAACAAGGATTTGGCGTAAAATCGTTTTCTGGGTCCCAGCGTTCAATTACAAAAGTATAATAGGCATTGGTAGGAATTCCCTCGGATTTAGTGATATATGAAAATATTGATGCAACCGCATTTGATGAAAACAGCGATAAAAGTACCAGGCAAACAGAGAATAACTTTTTCATTGAGTTACCTAATAAAACTGTGCAAGTTAGTCATAATTCAGATTAAATGTCGCAATCGCATGAAATGCGCCTCGCTTAATCGTCTGGTTAGCTAGCGCAGTAGGTTCTGCCTGCACATATGCTTGCAGTACAATCAAGTTTTCCCCCTCTTTTAATGGATATGCTTCCCCCTCTCTATTCAACAGCAACCGTTTGCCTTCAACAGTTTCGATACCAATGGCAATCCCTGCGGCTTGGCTTCCCGCACTTAACGCTAATAAGCCCGGCAACTGCGGATTTTCCATGCCGCTGAATGTCAGTTTAATCGATTTCCCCACACTCATATCGCAACCCGATAATCTGAGCAGAAAAGATTCGCTATTGGTCCTACCATGCAGATACAAATATTTCTCAGAAATTGCTGCAAAATCGAGCTGGATATCTTCATCACCCGACTTAATCGTGCAAGGTTCTTTAACCAATGCACCGTGAAAACGCATATTATCCGCAGCCTGTACCACTTGATGGTCATAAACCGTGGTAGCAATAACCATAAAACCAACACGCAACACGAATAATTTTAAATATTTCATTAGCTTTCCTTTCACTGGTATTCCGCCAGCAATGTCGCCGTCACTTCAAATACCCCTTCCGGCAACGTACTTCCCGGCTTTTTTACCGGCACCGCTTGTATCACCGGCTGTTTCTGTGATGTCACCGGAATACGCTTATTAAGGATGAATGCTTTACCATCCAACGTCAGACGAATGCCTAAATCAGTAATATTGGTTTTCAATGCTGCATCATCAAATGAAGTTGGCGGGCCAATCACTGTCAATCCTAAATTCCAACCTGAGATATTAGGCGCACACACCAACTGGTAATTCACGGGCTTGGTATAATTCACCCCGTCCACCTGATGGATGCCAACATTGTGACCAAAATCAACATCAATCATATTACCGTCATTAATAACGCAAGGGGGCGCTTCAAGCAGCGTGCCATGAAACCACATATTATCTGCCGCCTGTCCCGGCATCACACTGATTAACCCCAAGCACGCACCCCAGAAAACACGATAGATCAAAGGGTTCATTGAATGCCTCCCGTTCACTGGTATTCAACCATCATGGTCGCACCCGCGCCAAAGTCGCCGCCTTTCAATACCGTAGCCATCTCTTTTACCGGCACCGCATGTAACTCAGGAAAATTAGGATAGCTAAATTTCATCCAGTCATTGACGGGCAATTTTCGTCCGTTATGAATAACGGCGATGCCAAGCCCAGAGCGATTGGTTTGTAATACCGTTCGATCAAAACTGGCAGTGTTACCCGATATCATCATTTTCATTGCATTAGCCGGCATTTTTTCACATTTCACGGTGTATTTGACGGGTTGCATATAATTAACTCCATCAATGCGGTTAATCATCACGTCGCCAAAATCTACATCAATAGTATTGCCATTATTAATCACGCAAGGTGGAGGAGCGATAACCACACCGTAAATATTGACCGGCGTTTTACCCGAAAAATTACTGACAGGTCCTGCTGCTAAATTTACCCTTTTTGTCAGTAAATCAGCCTGAGCATTAACACTCAATAAACAGCCAAACAGCAATACGCTCCATTTTTTCTGCCTGCGATACTGTTTTTTTATTCCCGGAAAACACAGCGAGTTAGTCATAATTCACCCTGAAATCCACTACCGCGCGATATTGCCCAATCCCTAGCGCTCTCGGCGTCCGCACCGGCGTCACGTAATATTCCAAGCTGTCCTGCCCCGCTGCCGCAAAACGCGGGCGTCCTCGCTCTCCCAACCGAATATCATTATTCGCGGTATCTGTTATCTGTAACCCCAACCCGGTGATACCAGTCACCCGCACCAGATGTGGATAATCGCGATCCGCCGGCGCCACAAAACTAACCGTCACCACTGGCTGTAACCGATTCCACGTCAGATTGCCGTTCCGCCTGTCACCTATTGCCCCTTTGGTTCTTAAACAGTCACGAAACTTCAATATGAACGGGATCGGCGTCCCTTTATCACCTGGCCGGCGTAAGTCACTGTTTGGCGTGTTCCCCAGATTCACCTCCTGCCATGCAGAAGTCATGTCCAGCCGACAAGCCGCCTCAGTTAGCCCGCCAAACACATGCAGTTCGCCGTGCAAGCCCTCGATATCTGCTGACCGCGTTTCCCTCGCTTGACTCGCCATTGCTGGCATCAGCCAGATCGCCAGTGTCAGTACACAACTTATCCGCTTGATGTTCATCGTCGTTCCTCCCGGCTTCGCCCGTCACGACGAACTTTTAGTCACCTGACAATGGTTGCCTGCGCAACTAAAAGTCAGTTGCGGTCGGCCGCCATAATCATTGACATACGTCAGTACTGGCGCACTTCCCAATGCCCCTACACTACCACTCAGCACCGCGCTACTTTTAGGCGCTATCATAAATGGCTTAAAGTCCGCCGCCGTTTTACCCTTAAGCTGGCTTGATGCATCCACTACGGTGATGTAATAGGGTGTCGGATTGTTCACCTGATATTGGTCCCCCTGACGCGTCAAAGTCATTTTCTCTTGCCACGGATTGTCCAAATCGGTGCGGCTGGCAAAAATGGCTTTCGGGCGATAGAACAGCTTAATTCGAGTTTGTAGCGCAATCTGTAAGGTATTCGGCTTCTTGCTGCGCGGCGGAATTTCACGCAAATTAAAATAGAACAAGCTTTCCCGATCTTGGGGTAGCTGTGCAGTTGTCGGCAGTGACTGTATTTTCACCTGACTCTTAGCGCCGGGCTCCACCCGCTGTACCGGTGGCGTCACCACTAACGGACCATTGATTTTGTTACCCTGTTCATCTTCTATCCATCCCTGCGCCAGATATGGCAACTCTTTGTTCTGGTTGCTGATATCCATGCTGGTGGATTTGTCCTCACCGTTAAACACGATGCGGGTACGATCCAGCGCAATAGCCGCCATTGACTCACTGATCACTGACAGACTTAAGACAGCTATCGCGACTACATTGATTGTATTCTTCAATTTCATCCTCAATTACTCATTCTTAGCATAATCATTACAAGTCACCGCGATAAGTTTCGGTGACAGCAACAAGGTTTTCACACTGCCAGTCAATTAACGTTATGGCCGTTTATTACCGTCAGCCAGTTGGCAGAGCAGTAATAACGAAGCCATCTCTTCTACTTTGGGTAATTTCTGTGGCAGCTCAATCACACATTGCAATTCTCCATCCCAACGCACATCCAGTCTCTCTCCTGGATTTATCCCACTCAGGTAGGTGTTCCCACTATCACTAACGATACCGATCTCCCGTTGATCCTTATTCAGTACCGTTGCCCCAAATGGCGGCGCGCTACCGTCCGGCAAGCGGATAAGGGCCATCGCTTTTTCACCGGATATCACCTGAAATTTACGATAACCAATCGCGCCTTCCGTCAGTGTTGCTTGTTGTACCGACCGTATTGCCTCCACATTGTCCGGCAGTTTGTTCAAATCAATACTCGCACTATTACGGTAATAGTTGTTCACATCAGAGATCACCGCTTTACCGAACATATTGGTACGGGTAATCGCGCCGAAACCTTTCACGGGTACGCCGCCGACACCATCGGTATCTACCATCAAACGGGTAGTACCCGGCATATTAATGCGATGCAACGCTGCGCCTTTTGGCGTCATGGTCATGCCCCCCTGAATAGAAAACGCCGCCGTGGTATAACGCCCATCCTGATAACTCGCACTGGTCGTCAATTGAGCACGATCGCCGTAATGGGTTAAATAACCGTTAGCCGCGGCCTTGCCGTCAATACTGGTGCCAACCGCTAAACGATAATTACTGTTTTCATTAATCCGATCGTAATAACCTACCGTGTGGGAGTTACCTTCCCGGTTGGCCATTGCGTTATAACTGATAGTTCCTGAATTACCCCACGGCAGGGATAATGTCATATACATCCCGTCGTCATTTTTACCTTCATATTTATTACGGTAAGCAGACAGATTCAGGTTAATGTTCTTATAACTTCCAATATCAAAATAGCGTGATATTGATACGTTATAGCGATCGTTATTCGAACGATTCCAGTAAGTCTGATGGCTGTAATTCAAGTAGATACTGGCGCCAATATGCGTGAACTGCTTGTTCAACATAATGGTGTAAAGTTCTTTATTGCTCTCAGCATCGCCATCGTGATAACGACGATCCAGATACTGGCTCATGCTCATAAAGTCACGTTCCGAGAAACGGTAACCGGCAAAAGTCACCTGGCTGTCATACTCCTCAAAACGTTTGGAATAACTGAGACGATAAGATCCTCCCATCAATGTTTGGCCCTCATCCGGTAAATGAGCGCGGGATTCAGTCACATCAAAGGAAAGGGCGCCAAAGGCCATCAGATCACGCCCAACCCCCAATGACAACGCGTTATAATCCCCAGCTCCCAATATCCCGCCATACAACGACCAACCGTTGTTTATTCCCCAGGAAAATTCGCCGATACCAAAACCGGAGCCCTCACTGTGATGCTTCCAGTTAGTCGGCTTACCCGCCGCCAGTTTGTACTGCACCCGGCCCGGACGGGTTAAATAGGGAATATTCGCAGTATCGACCTGAAATTCTTGTAAACCGCCATCCTGCTCCTCTACCCGCACATCCAGTTTGCCGCTCACTGCGTCATTGATGTCCTGAATACGAAATGGACCTGGCGCAACTTGGGTCTCATATAGCACCCGCCCCTGCTGACGAATAGTCACTCTGGCATTGGTTTTCGCTACTCCGGTTACCTCCGGCGCATAGCCTCGCAGGTTCGGAGGTAACATATTGTCATCCGTCACCAGACTGACCCCGGTAAAACGGAAGCTATCAAAGATATTTGAATTAAGGTAATCCTCACCCAACGTTAGCTTAGCCTGCCAACGCGGTATTGCCCGATACAAGTAATAACGGCTCCAATCCCAATTCTTCTCAGTGCTCCCCGACCGCCCCGTGGTGTGGTTGTACTGTGATTGCCAGTCTGCCCGCAGACGCCACGCGCCCAAATTTATCCCGGTCGTACCATTAGCACTAATATTCTGATTTTCATTTCCCTTCGTCGGCTTAGAGACCTGGGCATTGACGTTATAATCAAACATCATGCCGAAAATCCCGTCATCCCAACGTGACGGCGGGTCCCAGTCCGGCGAGCTATATTCGAGATAGGCTTGAGGCACACTCAGGTATAACGTGTCACTGCTCAGATCACCGCGCACCGTCATGCCAGGCAGCGTTTTAGTCTCCAGACACCGATTATTGTTCCACCAAGTAATCTTTGATTCCCATTCCGCCCGTAGCCCCAACTGCTTCACCAGCTCAGGCGGCAGACACGCTACACTCCCCTTCGGATCACCCGGCTGCGCCATAAAGGTAACCGGCATCTCCGGCAGTTCGCTTTTATTCAGCCTTATCGCCATCTGATAATCCCCCGGCATGATATAACCCGCACGGGAAAATTCTTTTAAATTAATCCGAGAACGATCCTGAACATCTAACACATCCGTATTAAATTCAATTTCCTGTTCCGCATACACAGCATGAGTACCTGTTAAAGCAAGCAGTAACGAAACAATAAGAGGTTTCAGGACACACCTAACCGAGACCACCTTGTCATATTCAGTGGTCAAACCTAAAAATAAAGCCATAACATTCCCAGATCGATGATTAGTGATAATCCAGCCTGAACCGAACAGTGGTTCGATACTGCCCTGCTTGCAATAACTGGCGATTACCCACCAATCGCATCGCGTAATTAAGCGTCATCTGCCCTGCCTGTAAGTCCCTCAGCGGCAATGGAGTTCCCGGATACGCCTGATTGCCGTATATGTCTGTAATTTGTAATGCCACCCCTTGAGCCACACCGGATAACCGGAAATTGTTCCCATCAGGCACACCGTCAAACGTCACCTGAAAATGGCGCCAATCGGGTTTACCCAAGGCGGCAGAAGTCAGTACACAGTTAATCAAACGGATGGAAAAAGGACGCGCGGGTCCCTGTCCATCATGTATCATCCGGCTTACCGGGATCGTGGCTAACTCAATCGTCTGGTCACGGCTACCTGCGTCAATCGCACAGGCCGTATCAATGATGGCGCCTTGCATGCTAACGCGGCCATATCCTTGCGTTCCTTGTGGAGCAGCCGTTTCAGCTTCAATAACACAGGAAAACATTAACAGGCAGGGCACTACAACAACGGCAGCATATCGACTCATGGCTTCTCTCCAGCTAAACTTATTCAAAACTTTTAATTAGGAAACGCCCGCTTCCCTGTCAGCGTTTCCGTGCATGAAAAGACTTATTGATAAGTCAACTGGAAGTTGGCAATGCCGGTGAAATTACCCGGAACAACGGCATCAGGTGAAGTATCACCTTGAAGATAGGCAGCAAAATGCAGATCATTATCACCATCATGCAGAGCTACAGCCGGTGAGGGGGTACCTAATTTGATTTTGTTACCGCCCGCATCCGTGATCGCAATACCAGCACCTTTCGCAACGCCTTCGATACCTAGCAAACCATCACCGCCGGCGATGCTGGATTTGGCGCCAATAAACGTCGTGGTGACTGTGCTTATCGTTTCCGTCGTACAGTTATCTAAAGAAATTTTGAATGGCGTGGAAGAAGAACGGCCGCCGTTTTTTAAAGATGCGCTAGAAATAGAGCCCATTGGAACTACCTGATCAACCGTTTCTGGAGTGATAGAACAAGGTGCATCAGTAATAGACCCGGTAAAAGTCACCGTTCCGTGACCTTGGCTAGGATTGGCTGCATTGACAGAACCCGCAGCCAAAGCTACACCTAGCCCCAGGGCCATAACCAATTTATTCAATCTCATGTGAATTAATTCCTTGAATTTAAGGATAAAATACCCAATACCATAAAAAAATAACCGTGCAGGATTCCAGCTCCATGCACCCAATATTCAGCGCAAAAATAGTTTAAAAATCTCGGATTAATATTTTCTAAACCAAACAAAATGCACCAAACTGTTTTTTTTAGTCAAAAACACTAAGAGCACATAATATTTCGGAGTTAACACTCGAAAAAAGACATTAATTTGAACTTATAATCTAATTAATCAATTAATATTTGATTGAATTCAGATGAACCAACTGATTCTTTACAATAAAGAAATGAAAGAATGTGAAAAATAGTAAAAAACAATGAAAAAAAACCATATATTATAAACAGTTAAATATTGGCAATTTCGCATTACACAAAATTTGACTTAATCGGTCGTTTTATAGGAACATATTTACAGTTTGGTGCATTCTGTTTAGTTTCTTTTTATTGTTAAATAATTTCCAGATATATAATTACTAAGCTTACAAGCTGATATTTTCTATTAAAAAATGGCTATTTATAACTATCTAAAAACGATAATTATAGATTTTGGTCAAAATAAATAGAGTTACCAGCTAATAATTTTATAAAAGTTCTATTAATTGATATATTCCGGTAGATTAATATTATTTCTCTACCTATAACAATCCGCCCCAATTTCACAGGAATTATTTTCATGAAGAAACGTAAGTTTTTAACCAGATATGAAATTAATGCGATTTTAGAAAAAGCACGTCAGGGACGTCACGCTGAGCGAGATTATTGCATGCTATTGATGTGCTTCATTCATGGATTTAGAGTGAGTGAGCTATGTAATCTAACATTATCCGATCTTGATCTTAGCTCAGAAATTATTCATGTTAGGCGATTAAAAGGGGGATTATCAACAACACATCCGCTAATACCAGAAGAAATTAAAGCGCTGAATCAATGGCTTAATATTAGAAAGAGTTGGCGAGAATCAGATACAGCATGGGTTTTTTTATCACAAAAATCAGGAGCTATTTCACGCCAGCAAGTTTATGGTTTATTAAAGCGTTATGGCAAGCAAGCATTAGTTAATATTTCACCTCATCCACACATGTTAAGACATGCTTGTGGTTACGCTCTCGCTGATTTAGGAAGAGATACACGCCTTATTCAAGATTATCTCGGTCATCGAAATATATCCCATACCGTTATTTACACTGCAAGCAATGTAAAACGGTTCTTCAAGATATGGGAGGCTCCTGCAAAAGGACTCGATTAATTTCAATATCTCTTTTTTATGTAAGAAATGTAGTATGAGAAACTATTTCTCTTGGAAACAAAAAAACCATCTAATCATCCCATTGTAAAAATCCTCGTCCATATGCTGATGAGGGTTTTTTATACGATATAATAATTATTCACATTATAAGATACTACTTATTATTTCTTATAATTACTTTTAAATTTTTTTTAGAAACTAATGAATAAAGCAATTAAATAAAACCATGTATTTAAGGGGAGTTTTAATAATAAATTCCATTATTAAATGAATGGGTACTTTCGCAAGAATGAAGAAAATAAAATCACTGGAAATTATACTCTGCTTTCCAGTGATAACTCACAACTGTTAACATTTCATTGGTTGATTTATTAAATTTTTAGGTAATGTTAAATTTAATCAACAACTTGAATATTTGGAGAATGAGCAAGATAGCCAACAAGATAACCAACGTTGGCTGGAACATTCCATCTTTTGAAAATGGATATATACCATGAATATTTGGCTATACCTGGAGTACGTAATTTAGATCCTTGATTGAAAATATTACGCGTTTCCAGTACTACAGGATAGTCTTGATTAGTTCCTAATGTTGCTTCTGTGCTTGGGGCCGCAACTTGAGATACCGCTGAAGTTAGGGTTGGCGGCGAAACTATCGAGTTGGCACCGACCCCTGCCATATGATATAGAAATACCTGCTCATCAAATTGAGCTGATAGAGTAGAAGCTCGCCATCTAACGACATCCCCTACCTTACCTTGAATTAAAAGTGTACCTTGAGCATTATTTTTGGGAACATAGATATTATTTTGAGAGGTAATGTAATAAATATATTTATCACCCATAACAGTTGGTTTGCTAGGGTCCTTACTAATGGAATTACCGAGATCTTTTTCAATAGCTGTTACATCAACAATGGCAAGAACATCAATCAATTGTACACCACTAACGGGTTTTATATCATTCAGTTCTGTATATTCAACATTATTCATAATACTATTCCTATTTTTATATATTAGTTTTATAAGTATTTAGTTATCTAGAACTCTAATGAAAGGATCATGACAAACATATCCAATGAGTTGTTTTTTACGGTATATTTTCATATACCAGGTATATTGACCGTATCCCTCTTTCTGAGCTGTTGATTGATGATAATATCTTGTTATTAGTCCTCCATGACTTTCTCCATCTCTTTTATATACCACACTACTTATATTATTATTATCATCTTTAGCCAAATAAGGAATAGAAATATTACCATAATCAAGTTTCGGTAATGTTATCAGCGTAACATCATTACCGCTAATCGCAGTTCCTTTCATGTGGCATAAAAGTACTGTATATTCAAATTGCTGTGTCAAAGACATCGGCCTCCATCTAATGTCATCAGCAACATTGACAGTTATCTCCAACTCACCTTGAGCATTATTTTTAGGAGCATAAAGATTCCCAGTACTTGTTATATAATAAAAGTAATTGTTAGATACTGCCTTCGCAGTTTCTAATGTTTGTGATTTACTTAAATCATAATGACTAACGATAGCTTCTGCATCGACACAAATAAGAATATCTACAACTTGATATCCTACACTCTCTATAATGTCACTCATTATCTATTCTCCTTCACAATAAGGTGTTAGATTTTTTAACAATCATCTTTTATATTAATAATTAAGACAAAAAAAACCACTAATATAAATCATAGTTTTTAAAATCAAATTACTTGTATTTTTATAATAATTTTTCAACATACCAATAAGATTCATATTAATATTAAACCACCAAATTATTATTCTTAGTGTTAAATCACTGATTGTAAAAATGAGTAACTCAACATTCTCTCTTACGTTAAAATTATCCTTCCCTGATATTTAACTATGAAATTATTTTTTTCATAACTAACAATAAAAACACTTAGTGAAAAATAAAATATCTAATAACTAATCCAGCTATAAATTTTTAGTTTAATAATGAAATGAGAATAAGTTTAATATATTTAGCGAGTAATATATCAGTGAAATTTTTAATTTTTATATTAAATATAATTCTGCCTATTCTTGGCGTAATGCGTATATTATTTATTTGAATAATTAGATTATCATTAATCATTGAAAATAAAATCACTGGAAATTATACTCTGCTTTCCAGTGATAGCTTACCAACTATTAATATTTCATGGTTGATTTATTAAATTTTTAGGTAACATTAAATCTAATCAACGACTTGAATATTTGGAGAATGAGCAAGATAGCCAACAAGAGAACCAACGTTGGCTGGAACATTCCATCTTTCGAAAATGGATATATACCATGAATATTTGGCTATACCTGGAGTACGTAATTTAGATCCTTGATTGAAAATATTACGCGTTTCCAGTACTACAGGATAGTCTTGATTAGTCCCTAATGTTGCATCTGTGCTTGGGGCCGCGACTTGAGATATCGCTGAAGTTAGCGTTGGCGGCGAAACTATTGAGTTGGCGCCTACTCCGGCCATATGATATAGAAATACCTGCTCATCAAATTGAGCTGATAGAGTAGAAGCTCGCCATCTAACGACATCCCCTACCTTACCTTGAATTAAAAGTGTACCTTGAGCATTATTTTTGGGAACATAGATATTATTTTGAGAAGTAATGTAATAAATGTATTTATCATCCATTGCAGTTGGTTTGCTAGGGTCCTGACTAATGGAATTACCGAGGTCTTTTTTGATAGCTGTTACATCGACAACGGCAAGAACATCAATCAATTGTACACTATTAATGGGTCTTATATCATTCGGCTCTGTATATTCAACATTATTCATAATACTATTCCTATTTTTATATATTAGTTTTATAAGTATTTAATCATCTAGAACTGTAATGAAAGGATCATGACCAATATATCCAATGAGTTGTTTTTTGCGATATATTTTCATATACCAGACATACGAACCGCGTCCCGCCCTCTGAGCTGTTGATTGATGATAATATCTTGTTATTAGTCCGCCATGACTTTCTCCATCTCTTTTATATACCACACTACTTATATTATTATTATCATCTTTAGCCAAATAAGGAATAGAAATATTACCATAATCAAGTTGCGGTAATGTTATAAGCGAAACATCACCACCGTCATCAGCTTGTAATCTCATATGACATAAAAGTATTGTATATTCAAATTGCTGAGTCAAAGACATTGGCCTCCATCTAATGTCATCAGCAACGTTAATCGTTACCTCTAACTCTCCCTTAGCATTATTTTTAGGAGTATAAAGATTTCCATTGCTTGTTATATAATAAAAATATTTATTATGTACTGATTTTGCCGTCCCGAGTGTTTTTGATTTACTTAAATCATAATTACTAAGAATAGCTTCTACATCCACACAAATAAGAATATCTACAGTTTGGTGTTTCGAAATCGCTATAGCGTCGCTCATATCTATTCTCCTTCACAATAAAGTGTTAGATTATTTAACAATCATCCATTATATTAATAATTCAGTTACAAAAAAACCACTGATATAAATCATAGTTTTTAAAAATAAATTATCTATATATTTACAGCAATTATTTAATATATAAATAAATTTCACATTATGTCGAAACGAAAAATTATTATCAGTATTTAGTCACCATTTGCAAACATGAGTAATTAAACATTCTCTCTTGCGTTAAAATTATATTCTTATGATATTTAACTATAAAATCAAACTTTCATTATTAATGATAAAAACACTTAGCAAATAAATTATCAAATGATTAATTCAACTATAAGTTTCTAGTTTCATAATAAAATTAAAATGAATTTAATATATTTAGTAAGTAATATGGCAGTGAAACTTTTAATTTTTATATTAAATGTAATTCTGCCTATCCTTGGCGTAACACGTATATTAATTCAGCAAACTAAAATACTAAGTTACATTAGTTATGTTTAATAATTAGATTATAATTAATCATCAGAAATAACAATGCTAGTTAATGGAGTATGATAGCAATAACCAACAAGTTTATTTAAGTGATCATAAATAGCTAGATACCATGCATATTGAGCTACACCTGGCTTACGCAGCGTAGATTTTTGATAGTAAATATGTCTTTTTTCATAAGCAAAATCGGACAAAGGAGCTTGTGGCAATTCAATAACATTCTCTTCCGGAGGAGTCATATCTTTTTTAAGCTTGGGGACAACAACATTAGTTAATGTATATACAGTCGTTGGTTGAGAAATATAATCATTAGCATCTCTTTTTTCCAGGCGATATAAAAACACCTTATAGTTAAATTGAGCAGATATGCTAGAAGATTGCCATCTAACTGAATCACCTACCTTACCTGTAACTTTAAGTGAATTTGTAGCGTTTTTCTCGGGAGCATAGGCTTGATTCTCAGTGGTAATATAATATAACAAGTTATCATCAATTTTAGTCGGTTTTTTATAATCCTGGCTCAGGCGGTCAAACTTATTTAAGATAGATTGCACATCAATACAAATTAAAATATCTATACTCTTAGAGAATTCAGCAATATCATCAGTATTCATAATGTTGGCCCTATTATCTTATATTGATTTTGTAATTTACAAAACGTGAACAAAAGAGCTATGAGAAATATACCCAATTAACTCAAGGTTATCATGTATGCTTATTATAAAAGTCAATTTTTCTTTACCTGATTTCTTACCTTCTGACTCTATATAAGATTGTGTTGCAGATTCTACTCCATATTTAAATGGTGTACCGGGTAACTGCTTATCATCTTGTTCTGGGTAATTGACCTTTGTGACTTCCTGAATATATTTTATCGGTGTTATCGCTTTATAGGTATTTTCTTTAGTTTTTTTGTATAAGTTTACTGAATGTATTAATTGTTGAGTTAAAGATATTACTCTCCACCTGACAGTATCGCCGACACCCACTTTTACTATCAATTCACCCGTAGCATTATCTTCAGGTATATAAGCATTTTCATTATTAGTAATGTAATGAAAATATTTATTATCTACCATTGTAGGGTTGTCTGGATTTGTTCCCAATTTATTGTAATTACTAATAATACTATCAACATCCACACAAATAAGAACATCTATAGTTTCATTCATTTTTGTACCCCTTCATTGGATTAAGTTGCACTAAGAGTCCTCTATCATTCTAATAATTAACTACTAAACCTGAAATAACTACTGGTATAAATCACAGTTTAGATAAGAAAATTACTTATATATTTATCAGAAATCTTTTTAGATACAGCCAAATCCTACCGATAATTTATTGTTTTAAAAAAACAATTTATATTAAATTAATATCACAACGATATTAATTTATAAACAAATTAGTATTCTTTTAAGATATAATTGCTTGTGTCGTTTAATTTCAAAGATATTAATTTTATCGATTTGAAAGTTTGACACTATAATATATACCCAATGGATTTCAAGATGCATCACGACGGCAAGGGAGCGAATCCCCGGGAACATAGCGAACTATGTGACCGGGGTGAGTGAGTGTAACCAACAAAGAGGCAACTTGAAAGATAACGGGTACACTCCTGGATTCATTATCAATATTCTCACACAAGACAAAACAGTACATGTCTCAGGACTTAGCTAAAGTGTGAGGGATTGTAAAAGGGATTTCCTCAAAGAGGAAATCCCTTACTTTCATTCAATTTTACTCAATGATTAAATTATCAATTGATATTCTTCGACAAGAATTGTGTATCGGGGAAATCTTCATTTAATTCATCATAATCTTTAACTTCATTTTCAAAGGTAACAATCTTATTTTGCCCACTGCATTGGCTATTAGATATCATATTACAATCATCGGGAATATTCCTTTCTCTTATTCCAAGCCATTCAGAAAATAGAGTCAGAAAATGC
The DNA here is from genome assembly GCF_026153155.1 of Photorhabdus aballayi. NCBI lineage: Bacteria > Pseudomonadati > Pseudomonadota > Gammaproteobacteria > Enterobacterales > Morganellaceae > Photorhabdus > Photorhabdus aballayi. Next base: position 16,733 of record NZ_JAPFCD010000026.1, read on the forward strand.
AATCCACTTCTTTGTGCCGTTATCTCTTCACGATCAGAATAATCACTTCCGGTAATAAAAAACGGCACCTGAAAACTCTGTTTATTTTCATCATCATGTGTCAGGTTTTCTTGATCGGTTCCTTTATTAACATAAGAAAGCCCATGATCTGAAAAATAAAGCATCGTCCATCTTACATGATGCTTATTAGCCTCAGATGCAATTTCAGAAAGCAGCTCATCTGTATTCGATATACTTTTTACATAACAAGAAATTTCTTCCGATTGTAAGAACAGATCATATTTCCCATTCGTTCTAACGCACGCCTGTGGGTGAGATCCCATCAGGTGAATAACAATCAGCTTTTTCTTCTTTTCTGGTATTAATGCCTGTTTAATGTAAGGCACCAATTTATCATCAGGCAAATAACGCCGGTCATCAGAATTTCCACTTTTCAGGAAGTGGACACTATCTGCCTGTTGTCCAATCAACGCAACCGGAGAATCAAAAGCACTCTTCATCCCCTGATTAGATATCCAATAAGTATAAAATCCGGCTTTTTTCGCCAACGTTATGACACTATCATTCAAATTGATCGCATTCTCACCTTTCAGAGCCAGTGAGTTAGTCAAAGATAACTGGGTAGATGCCGCTGATGAGATATAATTTGTAAATATCTTGCCATTAGCCTTGTCCAACCACGGCGTATTGTTATAAGGAAAACCATACGCATTCATAAAGTCCTTTCTAACACTTTCACCAATGACCATGATATAAGTTTCATATTTATCCTCTTTTACCACAGGCTGCCAAGAATCTTTCTGCTTTATTATTTCAGCGAACCTGATTCTTTCTGAATTAACTTCTTTATAGCTTTCAACGACATCACTAAAAAACCTAATTTCAGGTAATCCTGATGCCAATAAATTAAAATCAGGATTGAAATCGGAATTTATATACCCTTTTACCGGTGACCAGAAAGCTGACAATACAGAAAATAGTGATAAAAATATTATACTCTTTCTCTTCAGCGTTACTCTTACCTTAAAAGATAAAATCATTAATATAATAGTAGCCAACACCACTAAATAGGTAAAAATAGGTAACCCGCTGATATATTCTAACGCTTCATTTTTATTAGTATAAATTAAAGACCCTACTGAATTGACATCGGGAAAACCATAATTCAATCCTACAGGAGAATAGATCACGCCAATGAATCCAATCATGAATACCAAGATATAATATATATATTTGTTAAGATTGGACAATAATATCAGAATTGAAAAAGCACTAAATACATATATAAACTTTAGCTGATATCCAAGGCTTAAATGGGCCAATGAAATAAAACCAAATAAGCATATCAAAGTGAAATTTTCTTGGATTTTTTTACTCAACAACATACTTACTCATTTCCTTTAAATAAATCGATAACAATAAAACACCAAAAAATTCATAACCTTTTCTTATTAATAGAAGTGGTTTTACAATAAGAAAATCTGCGGCTAGTCAGCTACCATCATGATGCAACTTCAAGCTGTATCATTCAGATTGCTACACCGAGCCATTAAACTAACGCATAAAAAAACACCTTACTCATTCATCTGTAACTTAGTTAAGGATTTCCTCAGCCTGAACAGTTATTAGTCTTCAATTTTTGATTAACAGCATGTAAATAATATGCGTTTTTTTTGTTAATAGCAAAAACTCTGAATATATCGATCCTGATCGTGATTTTAAACTATACTTAATGAGTAGCTTATGCACGAAGACATATATCTGAGAACAACGATAACTAACTGAAAGATAGTTAAAATATCTACCTTGAGCACTGTGTATCTCAAAGAAACATTATTCTCTTAATCAATATTCAGTAAAGAGAAAGCTAGTCAGGTCAAGTTATTGGTTGTTAAAAGCTATTATGAACATTAACCACTAAAATTGATGACCTAGCCCAAGCTTTTCATACGGCAGCGACTATGTCGATATTCCAGTAAATCCAGCCAGGAAAATTCAATAAGATATTGACAATAGATGGCACACATGGAAAGAATCATCTCAAAACCATTAGGAGATTAGTGATGAATGAAAAATTCTATCAATTAAAAATAACGCTTATAGATTCAAAACCGGCTATTTGGCGGCAATTTGTCGTTCCAGCCTCTATTTCCTTTGACCGGCTGCATGACGTGATACAGATCGTGATGGGATGGCAGGATAGTCATCTACATGAATTCCGTATTGGCAAACTGCGACTAACAGAAATGCCAGAAAGCCCATCTGATGGCAAGGAAGAAGATTTATACCGTCTAACTGACCTGATTAAACAAAAAGGGCGATCTTTTACTTATATCTATGATTTTGGCGATGGATGGGAACACGAAATTACGTTAGAAAACAGCGATTATCCGGCAAATAACCTTCCACTTCCTTTTTATTGTCTTGATGGCGCTCGCACCTGTCCCCTGGAAGATACCGGTGGGATTGACGGTTATGAAAATTTAATCGCAATACTGAATGATCCTGACCATGAAGAATATGCAGAAACACGACAATGGGTAAGCGAATTACTTGATTTAGATGAAGATGAAGGTGAGGATTTCGACTTCGAACAATTTCCCATTAACAATATTAATGCCTTTTTGGCGCTCTATTATCGCTGGTCACGGGATCGTTACCATCTCTTGTGGGATTGGGAATGAATTTAATAATGGGATAAATCTATCATCATTGGGAAAAGTTTCAGATGAGTCACTATGACAAACATTGGTGCTTGATTTGAGTTAATCTTTCTCATGGAATTGGATGATACTTAATTCGGTATCGAGTGCAGTTTCTACGGTGCTTTCAGATCAGCCCTATCAAGCTGCACTGGTATTTATATAGCGATAAAATACCATTATCATCATCCATTTGATATTAAATATAGTAACTATCACCATAGGTATTATTATTGCAGACTACTCCTAAACAAAGCATGCATATAAGATTCTCTTCTCTCATCACTCCTTTCCGGCTGTATTAACCAAGGCTTAATTATTAAAACAACGATTAAATAGATAATGCCATTAATCATCATAATAGATTGTAATAAAAGTATTTTTTAATTAAAGATTAATATAGTGAATTCGAGATAGCTTGATATAGCATTGATTCCATATTGAGTTTGTAACACTTTCTTACAAATTCATATTTTTGTAAATTTGAAAAAAATTCTTGCTATCTGATGAATGTTTAATTATTAATTAAGTTCCATCATATGGACTATATTTAAAAAAATTTTACCCCCCTGTTCCCCTTATTCTTGGGGATTAACTGATTGGGATTGATCTCGGTTCTTCCTATCACTCAACTCGCCATTAATTCACTCTATAAGCGCTGCTTTTATCTGTGATGGTGGGATTTTTACTACGTTATTTCTTTGGCAAAAGAACTAATTATTTCAACGTCTGGACAAAATATGACGCTAAAAAATGTAATACGACAAGGGGACAGAACCTCTCACGGCGGCTCTGTCTTAGCCAGTGACGGCAGTTTTAAGGTTTTGGGTAAAGACGTGGCGCGGATTAACGATCCGGTGTCGTGTCCAAAGTGTGGCGGGCATCAAACCATTGCTGAGGGAACCTCAACCGTGATCGGAACCAATCAACAAGGGCTCGCTCTAGAGGGCATGAAAACCTCCTGTGGCGCCGCCTTGATCGCCTCACAAACATCTTTTCAGATAAAAACCTTATAGGACCGTGCGTTATGAATAAAAAAGAGTCTCTATTCCTACAAGAATTGCATTATATGCAGCAATTGGCGCAGGAAGCCGCAAAAGAACATCCGCACCTGGCAGATTTTTTATCTGATCCGGATGTCGGGCGAGTGATGCAGGGCTTTGCGCTGTTAATTGCCCGTCTTCGCTACAAGATCGAGGATGATTTTCCTGAACTTTACTTAGGGATACTGGCACACGTCTGGCCATACGCCATGTGCCCAATCCCTCCCACGAGTATCGTTCAATTTTCACCCACTGGGAAACATCACCTGGGCGCGATGACGCTACCAGAAGGGATGCCGGTTTTTGCCGGCGAAGGAGAAGAGGAAGTCAGTTTTGAAACCTGCTGTCCTCTGGATATCGAGCCACTGACAGTGATTGATCGACAACTGAATGCAACCCCAGAGTACAGTGAGATAACGCTGACACTGCAATGTTCGGAGAATATCTTAGAATGGCGAAGCCGACCGCTACATTTCTTTCTGGGCAGCGATCGTCTGCAAGCCGCTGAATTAGCCTTATGGCTTGACTTTAATCTGTGTGATGTCTTGTTACGGACGCAGGACAAAACCATCACGCTCGATCGCTGTTACCCAGTCCCGGCATTGTGGGGAACCGAGCGGCAGGTTGCCATCCTTCCCACGATAAAAACCACGCCATACTCTATCTTGCAACTGATGACAGAGTACTATTATCTGCCCCATGTGCATGATTTTGTGACGATTGATATCAAGAATGATTGTCCATTGGTGACGTTGAACGCAGACCGGACATTCGAACTGATTTTTCGGTTTGATGGTCATCTGATGCTAAACGATATTTCCCAAACCTTTCTGTTGGACTGCGTGCCGGTAAGACATCTGGAGCCGATGAGTGCGAATATCTCGGTAAACAGTGAAGCCAACCATTATCAAATCCCATTGGATTCGACAAAGCAACTGTTCAAGCTGAACCACGTTTACACATCCACTGAACCGAAGCTAGAACGGGGGCAGCCCTACCGCTATCTGCCGATTGAGAAATTCTCCCTAACCGCTCATTTTCTGCCGGATGCTGAGTTTCTTTACTATTATCAGCTTAAGACGGAATGCGATATGTCGCAGAATAACCTGCAACATCTTCACTTCTTTGACTGTCATGGCGAACCAGCGAATAACCTGCCGCCACAATCCATTTTTTGTCAATTTACCGGTTATCAGACCCGGGCCTCTAACCTGGGTATCGGCGAGATTAATCTACCGGGAGAATATGCCTCGGGGCTGAAAGTGAGCAACATCACCCCAGTTTCTGCTGCCTGTCACTCAACAATGACGGAGGATCAGACAGGTAGATCGGCCTGGTCACTCATCTCTTTCCTTTCCGTATCACCCTGGATGGCTTTTCAAACCCACTCGTTAAAAGACCTGATCAAGCTATTCGATTTCTCTTCCGATCGGTCATTAAGCAAACGTATTCAGGAACATATCGACGGGATCATTCGGCTGGATAACATCCCAATAGATCGCCTCGACAAAGGGGTTCCAGTGCGGGGCCATCAACTCGTCCTGACATTGAACCCGGATTGTTATGCCAATCAGGGGGAGATGCATCAGTTCAGTCTGGTGGTGACACGCCTGATGACGCTTTTCATCAGCATGGGCGCTTTTGTGATGATGAAAGTTATTGATGGTCAGACGGGAGAAATCCTGTGGGATTTTCACCACATGATGTTCGGATTGCGTCCTTATATCTAACGTTAATCGCAAGGAGATAGTATCAATGAGCAAATTAAGCCCACTCTATTGTCTTGATTGTAAAAACATGCTGAAAAACTGGTTAGAATTTCAGTTGGTGGATGAACAGGGGAAACCCTTAATCAATATGCCTTATCGTTTGAAAATCCGAGGGAATCCTCGGCTAGGACGTAAAGGCGTTACCGATGGCAATGGTTTATTAAGGGAAGAAGATATGCCTCCCCATCCGGTAACCTTGTATATCGGCGCCCAACCACTGGCCGACGAAATGGAACAGCGTCCGTTGCGGGAAATACGCGGTGAAGAGGCTTCGGTGGTGAAGCCAAAAGCGGAAGCCGAAGGCTATCAATATCGCTATGTGACTATCGGGCAGATTAGTGATGGGTTGCCAACGCTAGATGATTGGAATGATCCTAAAAAAATTCCGCCTCCCTATCATTTCCCGGACCCGGAACCACAAGGCTATGAGGTCTATCCGATGAATCGACGGTATGTTCTGGAAGTATGCCCGTTTCGGGCCTGGGTTCTGCTGCTGCATCATCAAAAAGAGTATTCCATTGTGAATGCTTATAACCAGTGCTTGATGAGCGTGCTGGCCTATGCTGACGGGGATGTTGATATTGAAGGTTCTGTGAAACACTTTTTTAACCGGCAAATGGTGGATGTTTCAAAATTGCCCTATAAAGTGGAAACATTATCGGCAACGCCTGTAGTTTACGATGTGCCGTTTAGTGAACGTTACACTCAAGTAGAGTTTATTGATTCAAAAGCAGGAGATAATAAACAGGGTGATACTCAATTATTTTATGCGGTCAGTAAAAATGATGTGATTGTCGGTTGGCGGGGTACAGCCAGCAAGCGAGATATCCTGACGGATGCCACATACCAACCTTTGGAATTAGGTTGCGATGAAAAAGCGCTATGCAGCGGATTTATTCACAGCGGCAAAGTACATAAAGGTTTTTGGGAAGCATTTAGCCTGGTTAGCAAGTTAAAAGTTCCTAATAATACGGATAAAAAAGTATTTCCCGATATTACCAAGTTCGCTACAAACAAAAAATTATTCGTCTGTGGCCACAGTCTGGGTGGTGCACTTGCATTACTACATTGCGCACAACTGAAAGAATATGATCCGTGTCTTTACAGCTATGGAATGCCTCGGGTGTTAACTGCTAGTGCAGTACAGGAACTGGCAGATATCACCCATTACCGCCATGTGAATGAAGATGACCCGATCCCTTCCTTACCACCGGAAAAAAATCTGGATAACTGGCTATATGATTGTTGGGGACCACTCGGCTATCTATTCAGCCCTGTTGAATTGTTGGATGTTACCAAAAGCGGTGAAATTTTCTTGCATCACGGAAAAATAGTGCACTTTTGTAAAATCAATCTGGTTATTGAATGGCAGGAAGAACGTAATCCAAGCAACCATATACGACTCAGAACTACCTTACCCACCAAAACAAAATTATATTTAATTCCGTCTCTAAACCGTGAAACGGAACATAATCTAAAGGACGCAGGAGAGATTCAGAAAGGATTTTTTAAGCGGATAAGAGATATGGATAAGGCAAAATGGTTTCCATTGAACGATAATCCAACCGAAAAGGATGCCTTGGGGTTCCCTGATCATCGTTCAAGGAAATATGCCTGTTACATTGGCGCACGACTGGCGGAGTTGATTGCACCAGATAAATACCATTTTTTTCGAGATCAGGAACAATTATTTGAAAAAACACTGAACGATAGGGCCGATATCGTTGCTGATATTCGGCAACGCGATGCATTATTTTTACAAATAGACCATCAACTAAAGCAAGCTCTGATTTGCACTCAACAAGATCAACAGGGACCGTTAGCTTTAACACGCTATATAGATAATGCTGTAGGAATTGAGGAAAACTTACCATGACAAATATCAAACAATACTTATCGGTCTTGTCAGTGATTTTAATATCTGGCTGTGCTGATCCTAATGAGTCGCTTTCTCCGCCCAAAGAAAATCAGTGGATCACCGTAGAAGGAGTAGCACCGAAATATACCGCACCTCATGTGTCCGCAGAGTATATCTCAAAAGATTGCCTTGAGTATCGTCTGGATTCCAATATGTCGCCTTTTAAGGTGCCAACCTATAACGGATTACGTTTGGAGGATGTAAAAGCTGATCCACAAACCGGTTACTTTCAGGCAAAACTACCTTTTAATGGCGGCGGCCAGTGTAAATGGAAAATCAACCGAGCGTTTGTGTCAATCAGTTATACCGATGTCCACCATCTGATAAAAGATGCAGTGCCCTATGGAGGAACAGGTTTAATCGCATTTATCAATGATGCTGCCCGGACAAATATTAGCGAAATCCCCGCATCGAATACGATTAATTTTAGCCCGATTATTTATCCTGTTTTAGAAATGGTTGAAGGATTTCCGAAAAGCGTATCCTTACAGGGTGAAGTTAGTATGTATCCCTTTAGGTTGAAGTTAACACCGGGCGTTAAATGGAAAATCACCTATAAACCTAAGCTAGATGAAACCAAAATGCCAAAAATAACGGTAACTAAAGGGAGAGGCGAATGGGTTGAATATCCCAATGGAAGAATCGACCTCCATCGCCAAACGATAGATTACTGGAAGATAAAATAGTATCTACCTCTGTAGGCATTAAGGAAAATTTACCATGATAAATATTAAACAATACTTATCGGTCTTATCAGTGATTTTAATATCAGGCTGTGCTGATCCTAATGAGCCGCTTTCTCCGCCCAAAGAGAATCAGTGGATCACAGTAGAAGGGGTAGTACCAAAATATACCGAACCATATGTGTCCGCTGTGTATATATCAAAAGATTGCCTAAGATATCAATTACATGCTGACATGTCCCCTTATAAAGTACCGACCTATAATGGATTGAGTCTGGATGTAAAGGCCAATCCACAAACCGGTTACTTTCAAACGAAGTTACCTTTTAATGGAGGAGGCCGGTGTAAATGGAAGATTGACCGAGCCTTTGTGACTGTGGGTTATACCGATGTCCGTCATTTAGTGAAAGATGCTACTCAAGAAGCAGGAACTGAGGGTACTGGTTTAACTGCATTTATCAACGACGCAACCCAGACAAATCTGAGCGAAACGGCGGCATTGAATACTATAGACTATAGTCCGGTTATTTACCCTGTATTGGAAATGGTTAATAGATTCCCCAAAAGAATATTCCTACAGGGTGAAGTAGGAATGCGTCCCTTTAGATTAAGGTTAACTCCAGGTGCTGAATGGAATATTACCTATAAACCTAAGTTAGATGAAACCAAAATGCCTAAAATTATTATCCCACCAGGTAAAGAACCTTCAAGAGTTGAATATCCTGATGGCAGAGTTGACTTAAACAGAGACTCTATTGATTACTGGAAGATAAAATAATATCTACCCCTGTAGGCATTGAGGAAAACTTACCATGATAAATAGTAAACAATACTTATCGGTCTTATTAGTGATTTTAATATCGGGTTGCGCTGACTCTAATGAACCGCTTTCTCCGCCCAAAGAGAATCAGTGGATCACCGTAGAAGGCATAGCACCGAAGTATACAAAACCATATGTGTCCGCTGTGTATAAATCAAAAAATTGTCTTAAATATCAGTTACACGCTGATATGTCGCCTTATAAAGTGCCGACCTATCACGAATTGCGTCTGAATGTGAAAGCCAATTCACAAACCGGTTACTTTCAGGCAAAACTACCTTTTAATGGTGGGGGCCGATGTAAATGGAAAATTGACCGGGCTTTTGTAACAGTGGGTTATACCGATGTTCTTCATTTGGTGAAAGATGCTGTTCAGGAGGAAGGAGCTGAGGGAACAGGGTTAACTGCATTTATCAACGATGCAGTCCAGACAAATATTAGCGAAATCGCAGCATTAAATACTATTGATTTCAGTCCGGTTATTTATCCTGTTTTGAAAATGGTTGAAGGGCGTCCTAATAGAATATTCTTACAAGGTGAAGTATTAAAAATGCGCCCTTTTCGACTCACGTTAACTCCAGGAGCTAAATGGAAAATTATTTTTAAGCCTAAGCTGGATGAAACCAAAATGGCGAAGGTTACTGTGACTCATGGGAAAGGCGAATGGGTTGAATATCCGGGTGGCAAGATTGATAACGGTACTCAAGAAGTCGATTTTCGATTCATATATGGGAATATGAAATAACGCTATCAGCGTAGCTTATTTATTTCTAAATAAGATGAATAGGAAGATCTGGAATTGGACACACTATGCAAGTAATGCTGTAGGCATTGAGGAACAGTTACCATGAAAAATATCAATAAATACTTATCGGTCTTATCCGTGATTTTAATATCAGGCTGTGCTGACCCAAATGAGCCGCTCTCTCCTCCCAAAGAGAATCAGTGGATCACCGTAGAAGGAGTGGCACCGAAATACACACAGCCGCATGTATCCGCAGAGTATATTTCAAAAGATTGCCTTGAATATCAGCTACATGCTGACATGTCACCTTATAAGGTGCCAACCTATAATGGACTTCGCCTGAAAGTGAAAGCTGATCCGCAAACCGGTTATTTTCAAACAAAGCTACCTTTTAACGGTGGTGGCCGGTGCAAATGGAAAATTAACCGAGCCTTTGTGTCAATAAGTTATACCGATGTCCGCCATCTGGTGAAAGATGCCATTCCATATTCGGCCACCGGTTTAATCGCATTTATCAATGATGCTGCCCGGACAGATATTAGCGAAATTCCCGCATCGAATACGATTGATTTTAGCCCGGTTATTTACCCTGTTTTAGAAATAGTTGAAGGATTTCCGAAAAGCGTATCCTTACAGGGTGAAGTATTAAAAATGCGTCCTTTTCGACTTAAATTAACTCCAGGAGCTAAATGGAAAATTATTTTTAAACCTAAACTGGATGAAACCAAAATGGCGAAAGTTACTGTGACTCATGGGAAAGGCGAGTGGGTTGAATATCCGGGCGGCAAGATTGATAACGGCACTCAAGAAGTCGATTTTCGATTCATGTATGGGAACATGAAATAATGCTATCAGCGTAGCTTATTTATTTTATTTCTAATCAGATTAACAAGGCTATATCTACTAATTTCTTAAACACCAACACCATAAATAAGGAGTCCATATGAACGATGGATTACACTTTCTTTGTCATATTATCGATTTACCGGAGAAAACTTTTGCGGTCGCTGAATTTTCTCTACAGGAGGAATTATCCGAATTATTTACCCTATCCTTAACGCTGGTCAGTAAACGGGCCGATATTGATCTGGAATCACTGCTATTAAAATCGGTGAAATTCCGGGTGGTTTTCAACGACGTTGAGCAACGTCAAGTGAGCGGGGTTATCACACAAGCTGTATTAGGTGATACGCATGTTCACCGCACCATTTATTACCTGACCGTCCGGCCTGCTCTCTGGCGGATGAATCTGAATCAGGACAGCCGGATTTATCACCGGCAAAGCGTGCCGGAAATTCTCAACAGTTTGCTGAAAAAACATTGCATCCTGTTCGATTGCCAATTAGATGAATTTCATTACACGCGCGAGTATGTGACGCAGAAACGGGAATCCGATTATGACTTTTTTGTCCGGTTAGTGGCCGAAGAAGGGCTGAATTTCTGGTTTGAAGACGACAAGCTGTTTTTCAGCGACAGCCATTTAGGGATGACGGCCAACTTACCGCTGGTCTACAACCCGCAGATAGAGACGGCCACAGAAATGAACGTGATGAATCAGGTACGTCTGGGCGTCTCCACAACCCCGATGCGGATCATTTATAAGGACTACAATCCCCAGAATCCCGCTTACCGCCTGACACACCGGGCCAATATCGATGCCCGTGTCGAAGGGCAGGAAACCCTGTTTGCGCTCTTTGAAAGCTACGGCCGCTTTCAGAAAGACGCGGAGGCAAAACCCTTCGTCCAGCGTCAGCAGCAGGCCGTCCAGAATCAACGTCAGGCCGGTAGCGGGCAAAGCAACTGCTTTAAACTGATGCCCGGTAAAATCTTTGACCTCAGCGAACACCCGGTTGATACCCTGAATACCCGCTGGCAAATCGTGGCTATTCGTCATCACGGCAAGTGCCCGCAGGCATGGCAAGAAAATAGCGGAGAGTCAGGCACTTATCTGCATAACGAATTCAGTTTTATTTCGGGCTATAGAGATTGGCGAGCGCTATATCGTTACAAACCGCTGGCGGATGGCGATGAAGTGGCGACTGTGGTCGGCCCGGAAGGAGAAGAGATTTATGTCAATGAAGAAGGCTGTATTCGCATTCATTTTCACTGGGATCGTTATGATAAAGCCAACGAAAATGCCGCCTGTTGGGTACGGTTCACTCAGGGTTGGAATGGCAGTGGTTACGGTTTTATGGCTATCCCCCGTATCGGTCAGGAGGTGATTGTCTCCTACCTGAACGGCGATATTGATCGCCCGATTGTGACGGGTTGCACCTATAACAGATTAAACCGGCCGCCGCTAAATTTACCCGCCGAAAAGACCCGAACCACCTTTAAGACCCAGACTCACAAAGGGGAAGGTTTTAACGAGTTGCGCTTTGAAGATGCAAACGACCGGCAGGAGATTTACCTGCACGGGCAAAAAGATCTGACCGCCCATATTCAGCATGATGCTTACTGGCATATTAAACACGACCATAAGCAGCGAATCGATAATAACCGCTATAGTGAAATTTCAGTGGATGATCATCAGCATATCAGAGGATCGGGGAAGTACAGCACTGATGGAGATGTTTCACACCGTATCTCAGGTAGTCAACATTTACAGACCGGGGATGCATTAGTCGCTGAAAGCGGTCAGGAAACACATCTAAAAAGCGGCGGTAAAATGGTGTTGGAAGCGGCGTCAGAAATTACCTTAAAAGTCGGCGGTCATTTTATCCGGATAACCCCCGGCGGTATTCTGACTTCGCCAAATTTATTAGTCGGGCAAGGTTCTGCCGGCACTGGCCGTGGATTGTCTCTGCAACTGCCGGAAGGGGTTGCGCCTCTGCCCGATGTTAAATCTCCTGCCAAACCGTTTTGTGCTGTGCTGGCTCAACAAGAAGAAGATTGGGTTATTAATAATCCGGAGGACAAATGAATACATCAATAAATTGGCTACAGTGGCTGAGTATCCCTAATAAACCATCGGTTTTCTTTATGCTCAATTCGCTCGCGGAACCTGATCCGGTGGCGCTCTTTTATCGCAAAGACTGGGTAGAGCAGGCTTTTCCGCTATACAGCAATACCCCGATGGATCACATGCTGGCGCAAAGTCCCTGGCTGGTTCAGCCCAAGTCAGGCTGTCTGTCAACGATCGCTCATCTGCTTGATAGCCATGCCCTAAGCGATAACAGTTGGGGTTGGGCTTACCGCAGTGATGAATCATGGATACAACAGCTTAATCATTGGCGTTCACGCCAGCAGGTGATATTACAAGAGAAACTGGTGATTTTTCGCAGTATGGACCCACGTATCCTCAGTCAATTATTACCGGCAATGATAGTCAGCGATTGGTCAGCATTTTTGACACCGGTGAGTGAGTTGATGATCGATATGCCCGAACCGCAGATTTATTATCGGCCGGAAAATTGTGGTCAAGGCGGCAGTGAATTGCCCTTTATCCTGGGCAGCCATTTATTAGATGCCTGGCATCATTCTGATAGCGCCCTGCAAGGGATGGCATCTGCCATCAATTATAATTGCTGGGAAAACCACGGAGAATTAGCTTATAAACTGGATAATCCAGAGGGACAGTTAATGGAAGGAATTATCAATTGGTTAAAATACCGTTTAGCAAATGGGGATAATATTAGCAAGCTTACCTGTGTAGATTATTTACAAACACTGACTGATGACTCCCCTTCCCAAGGGTTTATTGAAAGCTGAGAGTTGATATCCTCTCCTGTATGAATGCATCTCAGTTTACAAGGCTTTTGTTGTTCTGACATCGACGAGTAGTTGCAGCTCTGTATTCGGACATGGGCTCCCACGTATGGGCAAAAGAAATGTCTCCGGTTGAGATCATGACTGCGCCCGTACATTCGTCTTCTTTTTTGCAGATTTTCCCTGCATAATCATGATGGATATTGGCGCACCTGCTCCTTATCGGCCTTCAAACCTTTATTTATGGTCGTCGGATATATGGTCGCAAACCGTATCAATTTAGTGCTTGCATAATCGGGGCGTCCATATATGGTTTTACGGTTTCAAATTACACTTGGTTGTCAATCATCAGGGGGAAATTTTGGCGCTTAAAGTCACTGCCGGTAATGTAGATGATCGGGAACCTGTTCGCGAATTAACAACAGAATTAACGGGTTCTCTGTACGGCGATAAAGGTTATCTCAGTCAGGAATTGGCTGACGACTTAGCTAAAGCGGGGTTCACTTTCCCCCCCAAAAACGCCGAAATATGAAAGCTCCCCTGCAAGCTGAGTGGGATAATATAATGTTATCAAAGCGTTTTATCATTGAAATGATTAATGGGCAATTAAAAACTATTTCTCAAATAGCGCATTCCCGCCACCGAAGTATAAAAGGCTTTCTGTTGTGCGTTTTAGGTGGATTGATTGCTTACAGCCTTAAATTGAAGAAGCCATCACTGAAAGTTTTCTACTTAGAAGAAGATTTTTCAATGACGGCTTAAGCAGAATTCAGGTTAATTATGTTGATGCCTTTTTGGAATCGTTTTCATCACAACAAAATCCAAGAAGACAATACGTTGGAGGGTATTTTCGAGAGTCTTAATGCTTAAGGTTCAGTGTATGATTGATTTATAAAGTAAATTACATAAACCATAATTCAAAGTTAATAGTAAGAAACATAAAAAATAGTGGTAAAAATAAGATTATGAAAAACAAATAATTAATTTTTATTTAATTAAAAATGTGAGTAATGTCAAAAAATAAATATTTATTACAATAAAATTGTTAGCAATTTAAATTTATTTAACTACTCTTAATTTTGGCGTTAAAAATATAAAAAACCGTTATCACAAGGCGGGGGGGGGGGGAATTAGCACCTAAATTATAGTGAAATATAATTAAAATAAAGTAGTGAAAATATAATAATCATCTATTTTTTGAAATGAAATTTTATTCTGAGATATTTTTAAACTAAGTTTTTTATAAAAATGTGAACCTAATTTTTGGATAATAAACAAGCATTCATGCTCTCACCTTAACAATTATAGAGAATGAAAAATGAAAAAACTATCTAAAGTCACATTAGTAAAACGAGATCATATTCCATCGATTCGCACTATTGAAGTGAATGGTGTGGAACATTGGCTAGGACACGTAAAAGATTTCATGAAAAATAACCAATTGATCGATTTTTTACCAGATGATAACCGTATATCTATGGCATGGGTTCGTCTTGAAGCAGGTGAAGAATTAGAACCACATATTCATCCAGTAGAATCAATGATTTTGCTCTGTGAAGGTTCTGCTGAATCAACAGGAGATATACAAACAGCTATGGAAGCAGGTGATGCGCTTTTAGTTCCGCCTGGTCATCTCCACGGTTTCAAAGGTGGTTATCCAGATGGTTTCTGGGGGTTATCCATTCAATTCGATTCTCGTGGCCTTTACGAGGATTTTACTGACCCTTGGGCAACTTTCCTTCCTGAGCAAGTTAATAAAAATTTGGGTACTACAATTGCGGAACAATTATTTTTTCGTAATGAGACTTATATGGAACGTTTCGATAAACATAAACTTTTTGCCTTAGTAAATCGTGGACTATTAAAAAAAACACAAGCAAAGAAAAGATTTCTCGATTGTTTCCAAGTTTGGTCTGACCATTTTCAGAAAATGGTGTTAACTCGTGCCGCAACATTACACAACGATGCTTTCGAAGAACTTACAATGTCCCATCTAGAAGAAGAACTCGGACATAATCGTGATATCAAAAATAACCGTATAGATTTTGAACCTGTATTTGATCCCGTTCTTGAAGCAGCAAGCTCATGGTTCGCTTATAAAATGATAACAGCAACTGAATTAGAAAAAGTTGTTTTAGTTCATTTGGTGGTTGAAGCCTCAGCTACTTTCTTCTACAAACATATTAAACCTGTAATGGATGATACTACTCCTAAAGCCCACTTTGACGTCCATAGTATCCTAGATGATGAACATGTACGTATGGGCTATGAATTCATATCTAACTACAATATTGAAGATGGAAAGCCTTTATTTGAGATCCAAAATAAAGGCTGGGCTATGTTAATGACAGTCATGTCACGTATCGCTGATTTAACAGTATACGAAAGTAGTGCAACAGGAGACGAATCCCAGGAGTTGGTTAATGAATCTTCAATGGGCTAAAGAAGGCACCCGAAGGGTGCCCTCCAAAATTTATACATGCAACCAGATATATGAACAAGAAATTAAAAATATTTTTCTGGGAAACTCATGGAATTATGTTGGGCTTTCTTCAGAAGTTGAAAATCTTGGCGACTATATACAAACATTTGTGGGAAATGTTCCTGTCATTTTAATCCGTGATAGAAAAGGAATATTACGTGTATTTGTAAACCGCTGTCCCCACAGAGGAGCAAAGATTTGCCATAACCCTCAGGGTAATACTAAGCTACTTGTATGTCCTTATCATGAATGGGCATTTAGTTTAGAGGGTAATTTAGTTGGGATGCCTTTTAGAAAAGGTATTAATGGAAAAGGTGGAATGTCTGAATTTTTCCATCCTGAAGAACATGGTTTGCAAGCTCTTAATGTGACTGAAAGACATGGTGCTGTATTTGCTAGTTTTTCATATGATATTGAACCATTTGAAACATATTTAGATCCTGTCATGCTTTCATACTTTGATCGTGTTTGTGATGGCAGAAAACTAAAAGTTGTTGGGAGAATGCAGCATAGAGTTAACTGTAATTGGAAACTTCAAATTGAAAATGTAAAAGATCCATTTCATGCAGCACTTCTGCATTCATTTTTTAAAAATTTCGGGATTTGGCGTTCAGATCAAAAAACTAGTGTAAAAGTTTGTTCTTCTGGTAAAAGCAGTGTATTAGTGTCAACAGCAACTTTCACCAAAGCTGAAATTAAAAAAAATGCAGAGACAAAAGCAGAGCTATCACTTTTAGATCCGAGAATCATCGAACATCAGCGTGAATATGACCACGGTACAGGCGCAATTATGACTGTTTTTCCAAATCTCATCCTGCTGCAACAACTTAATTGCTTAGCTATGCGTCATGTTATCCCTGATGGTACAGATCGTTGTATTAAAATTTGGACTTTTTTTGGCTATGAAAATGAATCTGAGGAGTTGACGAAACGGAGATTATTTCAGGCAAACCTACTTGGTCCTTCAGGATTGGTTACCATAGATGATAACGAGATTTTGGCTGTAACCCAAGAAGGCGCTAAAAGCATGCCAGACTCCGAAATCATTTTAGAAGCTAGTGTTGGTGAGTCAAGTGAAGACCACATGATGACAGAAGCGGCTATCCGTGGATTTTATAAATATTACCGAGGAGTGATGAATCTTGGATAATTATAAAATTTGGCTTACTATCAATAACTTGTATAGCTTATACAACAAAAATTTAGACTCAAAAATATTAGATAACTGGCCATCATATTTTACAGATGATTGTATATATCGAATTACTTCAAAACAGAATATAGATAATGGATGGGATCTATGCTTTGTTTTTTGTGAAGGAAAGAAAATGCTCATAGATCGCGCATCCGCTTTATCTGGGTCAATTTACTTTAGAGACAGAGTACAACAAAGGATAACATCTAATATATTATTGACAAATCTCGAACACTGCGGAGAGAAAACATTAGTCAATACAACAACAATATTTACAATTCATGAAAGCATATGTGGTCAAGAAAATAGGTTACTAATAAGTGGTATAACTAAGGATATTATCGAATACAAAAGTGGCGCTGCTTTATTTAAAGAACGTCTCTGTATTTGCACAGCAGATATTATTACAGATTCAATTGTGTATCCGATCTAAGTTGCACTTTATGTAATTGAATGAGAATGAATTTTTTTACCCTACATTTCGCGTCAATTTTGGGAATTCATTTCTCCGAGAGATGTAGACATGAACACGACCATTTTTGGTTTTTAGGCTTCTTTGAGAAATTATGATCCTGAAAAGGGAAATATCAGATTAACAGTTGGTATTTACTATAAAGCACATTAAAATTATTAAATTTAATTATATTAATTGAGATTTAAATCACAATAATGAGGTGCGGAATGACGGCTTTACCATTATCAGGAATAGTTGTTGTTGATTTAACGCGGCATAGAGCTGGCCCAGTCACATCACGACTACTGGGTGACTGGGGAGCCGAAATTATCAAGATTGAGGAACCTACCGATAAAGGTGACAGTATGGGGGGTACTCGTGAAGGTTTTGATTACCAAAACCTTCATAGAAATAAAAAAAGTTTATCAGTTAATTTGAAAACAAAGCAAGGACAAGGGATTCTCCAGCGTTTGGTTCGTAAGGCTGATATAGTGCTTGAAAATTTTAGACCTGAAGTTAAGTTTCGTTTAGGTGTCGATTATGAATCTTTGAAAAAAATTAATCCTCGTATTATATGCGGCAGCATTAGCGGCTTTGGGCAAAATGGCCCTTATAGTTCTCGACCAGCAGTTGATCAAATAGTACAAGGCATGTCAGGACTTATGTCTGTGACAGGTACTCAAGAAAGCGGCGCGCTCAGGACTGGTGTTGCTATTGCTGATATTAGCTCAGGCATGAATCTAGCTCAGGCAGTTTTACTGGCACTATATCATCGAGAAAAAACAGGTGAAGGACAGTGGGTATATACTTCACTTCTTGAATCAACTTTAGCTATCATGGACTTCCAAGTCGCTCGATGGCTTGCCGATGGCAAAACACCGGAGCTTATGGGTAATGACCATCCGACATTAATGCCCACTGGTGTCGTAAGAACTAAGGATAGCGAAATAAATATCGCTGCCGCAGAAGATGAAAAATTCCAAAAGTTATGTCATCTACTTGATATAGAGGAAGTTTATTTGAATCCTCAATATTCAGATATCTATAATCGTTCAAAAAACAGAAAGCAGCTTATGGATGAAATTCAAGCTGTAACACGGAAATTCGAGAGTCAACAGCTAATACAAATTCTAAACGATAATGGGATACCAAGTGGTTACATCTATGATGTAGCACAAGCTATGTCCGATCCGCAAATTCAGTATTTGAAGATAAAATGTTCTATTAAACACCCATTATTAGGTGATTTGACTCTGGTAGGTCAACCTATGCATCTAAGCGCCTTTTCTGACTTTGATACAGTACGCAATCCTGCCCCAGAACATGGGCAACATACAGAAAATTTATTAAAAAATTTCCTTGGTTTTGATAATGATGAAATTGCATCGTTTCGCAAAATAGAAGTTATCTAGAAACAATAAGATAGTAAATATATACCCTATGGATTTCAAGATACATCGCGACGGCAAGGGAACGAATCCCTGGGAGCATAGATAACTATGTGACTGGGGTGAGAGAGCGCAGCCAACAAAGAGGCAACTTGAAAGATGACAGGTATATTTAATTAATAGAGATGAGACAATGAATGCAACATACAGTGAAATATATAGTTTTTGGTCAATAAAATCTTTTATAAAGCTATTTTTATTATGGCTAGCTGGTGCAGGAACGCGTTTGACAATATTGGCGACTCCACCAATCATTTCTGACATCCATCACGATCTAAATTTAACTGAAACTCAAGTTGGGATTATTTCTGGATTGCCAGCCGTCTTATTTGCAGGTACCGCAATTCTCGGCTCTCTATTAATTGCAAGAACGAGCGCAATAAAGACTCTTATCATTGGTTTGCTGATTACCAGTTTAGGTTCTGCATTCCGTGGAGCAGCAAATGATATAATTATCATGTATACGGCGACAATGATAACAGGGTTGGGGGTTGCTTTTATGCAACCTGCATTACCTTCCATTGTGAAGGATTGGTTTCCAAAACATATTGTGATTGCAACGGCTATTTATGTTAATGGCCTTCTTCTTGGAGGAGAAGTTATTCCTGTTGCAGTGACAAAATCTATTTTATTACCCATGTTAGGATCTTGGCGACTTACATATGTTTTTTGGGCTGCGATAACATTAATAATTGCAATTTTCATATACCAATTAGCACCTAAAAATAAACATGAAACAATATCGATAAATAAAAATATAAAGTGGGCTCCAGAATGGAATAACATTATATTATGGAAGTTAGGATTAATGATGGGATGTGTAAATGCAACATATTTTGCAACCAATTTTTTTATTCCACGTTACTTACATGAAGCTAATTTTGAGGATTTAACATCTATTTCTTTGGTTGCTTTAAATTTAGGACAAATCCCGGCCTCTATTATTCTTATGATAACAAGTTCCACCGTAGCAAAACTACGATATCCATATTTGATATCAGGAATAGGATTAATTGCATCTTTTAGCAGCATTATGTACTTTGGTACTGAATATATGATTATCAGTTCAGCATTCATCGGCTTTTTTTCTGCTATCGTTTTAATACTCATGTTAGGACTACCTAGTATGATTAGCGAGCCACATGAGGTACATAGATCTACTTCACTAATGTTAACAATTGGTTATACTTGTGCGGTTATAACACCAGTCATTAGTGGTTTATCATGGGATATTTCAGGAAATCCAAGTTATGTATTTCTTCCTATGATGATATGTTCAATCATCTTGTTTATTTCAGCAATAAAAAGACCAATAATAAACAAAGTTATAAAAAATAAAATTTAAAACCTGTAAGTGATAATTTTGGAGATAAAATAAAATGAGTGATAGAATTAAATATACCATACGTAAATTAACTCCATACTTTTGTGCAGAAATACGTGATATCAAACTAAATGAGCCATTAAATAAAGATATAATAAAAACCATTGAATCAGATCTTGAAGAACATGAAGTATTGGTATTTCCGGATCAAGATCTCACATCAGAAGATTTAATGCGTATAGGGAGATATTTTGGCCAGTTAACTGTACACCCTTTTGCAGAGAACAGTGAAAAAAATCCAGAATTAATAGTATTTGATTATAAGGATGGTAATCCGCCTGTATTAACAGATCGCTGGCATTCAGATGAAACATATAAACTTTGCCCCCCTATGGCT
This sequence comes from Photorhabdus aballayi, assembly GCF_026153155.1. Lineage (NCBI taxonomy): Bacteria > Pseudomonadati > Pseudomonadota > Gammaproteobacteria > Enterobacterales > Morganellaceae > Photorhabdus > Photorhabdus aballayi. The sequence continues at coordinate 37,421 of NZ_JAPFCD010000026.1, forward strand.
ACAATGCTCTATTCAAGAATTGTTCCTGAAATAGGCGGCGATACTTGTTTTAGCAGTATGACAACTGCTTATGATTTTCTTTCAATAAAAACTCAAGATTTCATCCGAGGGTTGGAAGCTATACATGATTTTTCATCGTATAAATATCTTTTTCCAGACACAGAAGAAGGTAAAAAACTATTGCAAAAGAAAGAGTTGGAATATCCTCCAATCGCCCATCCAGTTGTTCGAATTCATCCAAAAACGAAAAAGAAAACCCTATTTGTTAACCAAAATTACACTCGTTATATCAGAAATATGGATCAACGAGATAGTGATGCGCTACTGACACAATTATTTAATACAACATCAGTACTTGAATATCAATATAGGCACCATTGGAAACCAAACATGTTAGTCATGTGGGATAATCGCTCTGTACAGCATGCTGCTGTTCATGATTACTATCCAAATCGCCGATATATGGAGCGGGTGACTATCGCAGGCGATCAACCAATTAGTGAGTCGGAACCTGCAAGTGCTGAACAATTGCGTAAATTTAAAGTGCCAGCATATAACCATAACGATTCACGCCGTGCTAAACGTCAATTCGAGATTGAAAGTTAGTCCTAACTTAACAAAGGGATGCTTAAAGTCCCTTTTTACTTTTCACCTGATGTATTGGTTAATAAAATGAATTCTACAATAAAGTTGAGTGTCCAAGATACAATTAGATGTGCAAAGATATCATCTTTGCACATAAAAATATTACTTTTGTGTTTAAGCATTCTCATTTTAGATGGTTTCGATACTGCGCTGATCGGTTATATTTCTCCTGCTATTGTTGATAGTTGGGGGACTTCAAAAACAGACCTTGGAATTGCGATGAGTTCAGCATTGGTTGGTTTATCTGTGGGAGCCATAACATCAGGTCCTATATCAGACAAACTAGGGCGTAAACCTGTTATTGTAATTTCTGTTTTCATGCTTGGAATTTGTAGTATTGCAACGATATTTTCTACAACTGTCTACCAATTATCATTCTGGCGTTTATTAACCGGAATAGGTATTGGAGCTGCTATGTCTAATGCCTTGACATTGATTTCTGAATACGCACCAGAAAATAGAAAGTCACTTATGGTTAACTCTGTATTTTGTGGGTTTCCCTTTGGAGCAGCTATGGGAGGTATTATTGGTTCCTTCATGATTCCCAATTTTGGTTGGGAGAGTATGCTAGTTATTGGCGGAATTATCCCTATACTTTTAGTTGTCCCACTTATTTTCATTCTTCCAGAATCAGTTTTATTTTTGATTAATAAAAACAAATCAGAAGAAAAAATAAATAAAATTTGCAAAAAAATAGTTGGTGAAAATTATAATAAAATAGATTTCTCAAAATTAAATCTTGTCGAAAAACAAAAAATAAAACCTATTAATGAAATTTTATCCCATGAATATTTATCATCAACCTTGCTTCTTTGGAACGCATATTTTATGGGATTATTAATATTCTATGTTGTCACAAATTGGATGCCTACACTTATCAAAGACTCCGGTTTTGAATTAAGTTATGCAACTATTTTAACTGCTTTATTTCCTTTAGGTGGTGGAATTGGGACGATAATATCAGGAATTATCATGGATAAGTTATCTCCTCATAAGACAGTATCATTTAACTATCTTATGACTGGTATTTTGCTCTTCTCTATAGGGTATGTGGATAATATAATCAGTTTAGGAATATTAATCCTCTTAGCCGGAACGACAATGAATAGTGCGCAAGCATCTATGGGAACAATAGCTACACTTCATTACCCTACAACCTCCAGAGCGACAGGTGTATCATGGATGCTTGGAATTGGTCGTGCAGGAGGGATATTAGGTGCGATGTTTGGAGCATGGCTAATGCAACTAGGATTAGGCTATCGAGGGATACTTATGACTTTATTCATTCCATCTGCTATTGCATCTATTGCATTACTTAGTTTACTTATAGTATTAAACAATAAAAATACTAAAACATTTTCATCATAAATTATATTGTATTTATACCCAATGGATTTCAAGATGTCCTTATTGCCAATTTCTTCGTAGATTGAAATTATATCACTTTATACATAGGTAAAAATTTTTCCTACCAAATGTGCTTTTCTGGGACCAATTTCTTTGACATAACTCCCCTTCCCAAAGGTTTATCGAACGTTGAAAGAGAAACCACAATACAATATTGCAGTTATCCCTCAACAACACCATCATCATGCCCCCGTAATAACGGGGAGCATTTCTACTCCAGCTATCATCTAAAACCTGAATCTGGTTTATCCCCATATCACACATTTCATCATAACTACTCTCGATTGCTGGAATTGAGAAGGATAATTTAGGAATCAGAAATTTCGGCGGTTTCGGCTTAGAATCCCTTGATGATGCTCACTATCTGTCATAGACTTATGTGCATATTTTATACGCATAGATGAGATGTCTGATGAAAATACAATACATCTCAACCGTAAAACGAAAACGATCTGGTAAACGTGGTACAAATGTTTATTTAACCGCTGAATTGGTAGATCAAGCCCGTGATTTAGGGATCAACTTATCAGCGACACTAGACAAAATGTTGTCCGATGTTGTTCGTGAGAAAAGAAGACAGCAATGGAAAGCTGAAAACAAAGCCGATATCCACGCTTTCAATGAATTTGAGCGTGATGCAGGGCTATTTACCGATGATGATGAATACAGGGTTATTTAATGGTCCTTTTGTTATATTAATTTTAATCTATTTTTTTAACATTAACCCGAATAAAGGGTTATCAATAACAGGGAGAACGGCAATATCGAATTTGTCTGGCTCCGGCAAAAAATCAATATCCATTAATGCAGCAAATCGTGATATTGCTAAACAGGCGTCTTCAATATCGTCGGCGTAAGCCACCCTCCCAAATTCGTGTTCATCCAGTATCACAAATCGGCGATTACGCGTGTTAAACAGCACATAACCGACCACATCTGGATCTTTTTCAATTAGCTCCAACGTCTCAAGTTCTTTCTGAAATTTTCTTAGTTGCTTCTTTTTCATTACAAATTTCCGTTAGTTATCCGAAGCCATTCTATTACGTATCAAAGCTCGATAAACCGTTGGCCTCGATACCGAAAAAAGCGCTGCCAAATCACTGTTCGAATACTATCCGGTATCGACATGCCCAAACCTCAGATTTATTAATCTGCCTGAAAATTGTGGTCAAGGCGGCAGTGAATTGCCCTTTCCCCGTAATAACAGGGAGCATTTCCACTTCAACTATCATCTAAAACCTGAATCTGGTTTATCCCAATCAATTCAGGGAACTTTAAGCCTTTATGTCAATGACCTTTCCGGATGACGGTTGATCCCCGTAGATTACGGGGAACAAGTTGTAACAAATGACGATAGCTCTGTATTTAGCGGTTTACCCCCGTAGAAACAGGGAACAAGTCTATCTTCTGCCAGCTAAAACGCTAGCTGTTCGGTTTATCCCCGTCAATAACAGGGAACACGCTTCCAACCTCTAAAACACAACAGTATCAGTTTGGTTCACCCCCGTGGAACACAAGGAACACCGCTTACTACCGATTTTATCACTGTTACTGTCCGGTTTATCCCCATAGAGGCAGGGAGCATCAGGAAAGCCGATTATCAGCGTCATTTTCACACGGTTTATCCCCGTTAATACAGGGAATACATCTTTAACTTTACAACTATTTGGAGCACTGCTAGGTCCATCCCCGTCAGTACAGGGAACATTTAGTCAACATGGTAAAACATCACTCATGCCGCGGTTTATCCCCGCAAATGCAGGGAACACTTAAATCCTCTCGTTGACGAGATACATCGAGTTTGGGTCACCCCGATAACGGAGGTCAGGAACATCCACTAACACGACATACCCGTTATCTTTCAAGTTGCCTCTTTGTTGGCTGCGCTCACTCACCGCAGTCACATAGTTCGCTATGCTCTTGGGGATTCGCTCCCTTGCCGTCGCGATGCATCTTGAAATCCATAGGGTACATCCTATCATTAATTATAGCGGTTTATCCCATTAAACACAGGGAACATATTCTGTCTGGTTCAAATGTGTACCAAAATTCAGGTTCATCCCCACAGACGTGAGGAACACGGTAATTATTTTATCCATATTTCCGTAAGTAGCGACTACTCCCTCTACTCTACAGAATGATATTAATTAGCAATATCACTTTTTACCATGCTTTTGAAATGTAACACAAACACTTAACAACCTCGAATGTGCCACCTTTACCTTTAACATCCATATCCCAATACAACAAAGAATATTGCATTACGAGCTCCGACAAAAATAAATTTCCATTACACTGATCTGATTAGCATCAATCCGCATCCCATCGCTTTAGCACGACCAAAGCCTTTTGCATACTGTTCCAAATATAGCTCACCATTGGTCACCGTCAAAAGTCCTTGGAAATCAACACTGGAAAATTGTATTTTCTGCCCCTGCTTTTTTACGCTTCGATGCTGGGTATAACCTTCAACATCCAGTAAATCGTCAAACTGAATGCCCCACTGCTGCATACGACGACTATTCAACAACCAATTACGGGCAGCATTATCCATCATGGCTTTTATTTTCCCCTGCTCCGTTTCACCTTGCTGCCTTGCCAGAAACTTAGCATGCATCAAGACATCATGACGCTGACGTTTTCCAGAAGGATCGGTAATACAGATTGTTGGATTAACGCGTAATTTGAAAGCTAAACGTTGCCCCTCCTTCAATTGAGGATAAAATGCTTTCGTTTCCACCTCAAACAATGGCGACTCAGTTTGAGGTGATGTTTTAGATAAAACATAGAATACGGGTAATCCCATTATTCCAAGCTCTTCCCGAAATAGAAATTGACGTTTTTCGTCTGACGAAAACAATTTCCATAACAATTGATGAGAAGTATAAACGCCATTCGCACCCAGTTTTGCTAATATATTTGCTGTTTGACTCGATTGCCGAAGCACAACTTTAGACAAATACATCAACACCCTCCTCGACAGAAAGTTGATACATAGTACGTTGCCGGAATTGCCAACGCGCCCGGTTAATCGGCTCATCCCAAGGATGGCTGATTAAGACATTTGAAGAGCTCATTTCATCTTTATTCCCCTCCCAAAAATAAGTCACAATACCATTTGCGCCTAGCCATAATTTATCCTCTCTATCAGAATGAATCAGCGGTGGAAAAGGGATATCCAACGCTGTTTTCAATGCCGATGACGTAATGAGTTTAGGGCAGAGAGGTAAAGCAAGCGGGCAAGATTTACGTCCAAGATGCAAGATAAATACGGGTTTAAGCAAAGCATCCCGTAATTGTTCAAGCGTAAAACCAGTGTGTTCAGTTAATGTAATAGCAACGATCCAAATACCATCGCAACGATAATCACGATTAGACAGGATGGTATTCAGTTTATCTGACCTTAATTCACTTTTACGGTTCTGATGAACCACATTATTATTGTGCGTCGGCACTTGCGTCGTATGATAATCACGCATTAAAGAGCCAGGAACTGTCTGTTTAATTGCAATTAACACACTTTTTTGTAATTTTGCTAATTCAGACTCATTATCTCGTCGAATACCTAACGCGGCGCCTAATAATCCCAAAATCGCCGAGCGACCCGGATACAATTCCGTCGGCCTCTCTCCTCCAACCGCAGGTTGGCCCCAACTTGCCATCGGGCCATATAATCGGAAGACTAAATATGCTTTCATTTCACCCCCATTACCGTACAACAAATTCAAGTAGCTCGGTCAAAGTTCCTTCCCCGGTGAATGTGTTGAATTTATAGCGAGCATCGGCACAAGTACCGTAAACCAGATCAATATTGTGCATTTGGCTTTCTAATGCATTAATTGCCGATGGCCCTTGGTCGCTGTCATTAATAGGTTTTAAAAATGCAACGGATAAAGAACGAGGTTGTTGTTCGCCTTTTTCAGCGAGAGCAAAACTGGCATAAGCACGAGAAGCGAAACTATTTTGTTTACCCGCAGGCGATACTTTCACAGCGGCTTCTGTTAATGCTTTAATCGCTTTATTAGCAAGAGTTTCATCGCCATCCAAATTTTTTATTAATTGCGTTTTATTAATGCAGATATAACTGTAAAACAGCGCAGCGGCAAAACCCAATTCCCCGATATGGGCCGACCCGGTATCTTCCTTACCATCATTTAAATCATCCACCGCGGTAAAATAATCATCTTCAATAACCACACTATGCACACTAATAGCATGAGCGACCTGACAGGCGGCCTCGACGTTAAACGCAGGACTTGAAGCTAACATCCGACCAAACAAAGCAATATCCACCGCCGTTTGTTTAGTTTTTAATAAATTAAGCTCTTCGGCTGTTGGTCCCCGGTTTTCTTCCGCCAGCATCTCAATTAACGACATGACAGATCGTTGTTCTGCCGGGCTGATATGCGCCAATTGTTCAATTTCTAAAGCATCTTTTTTTGTTTTTCCAAAAACACCGGCAATCGTTGTAGCCAATGCTTTCGCGGATTTTTCTTTCATTCCAGCACTGACCAAAGCATCAAATACCTTAATACCAAATCGCTTGGTGCGAATACCAATATTCTCTGATAACACCTGTTCAAATAATTCAGAGGTACGCCAGTGGCGTTTTAAACTTTGAGAACTCACACGTAAACGTTCAAAACCGCCCATTCTCGCTGTTTTAGGCCGGCCTAAATCATCTCGATTCAGATTAGATGGCGCATAGGAAGTTAATAAGTGTAATTGAATAAACTGACTCATAATAATCATCCTAAACTCAATTAATGAAAATCCGATAAATCAACCGATTTACCACTCGCTGCACGGTAATAATCCATAACCCACTTCACCTTGATACGCTTATCCGCCTTACATGGCCGTAATTGTCCATATTCAGCGAACCATTCCTCAATGTCCCGCGCTAGAGCCAAAACAGAAATATTGCCTTTAACTTTCTGTAAAACTTGACGTAATCGACGTAGTAATTCGTTCGGTGTTTTAGCATTTTGTAATTGTGAAAATCTTAATTCACTGACAACCGGTTTATTTCCTCCTCCTTTCTTACCCGCCGCTACTGCCAATGTAATATCACTGTTGTTTTTAACATAAACTAATGTTGCCGCCATCGTGGCCCAATATTCTAATTTCACTGGATTATCCGATAAGCTAATTTCATCCGGCAAACTAAACCATAAATCCCGAAAACCTTCAGTTAACATAGCCATCTCAACGTTTTCACAGCGCTTTAACTGGGCTTTATAAGTAAAAGGAGCAGGAATAATACCTTTCTCTTTTAACTGCTTCGGTGACATAAACATACTTTGCCACCAACGCAACAATATGACTTCGATCTTACTGTCCATTACATTTCCTCTTGACCAGAGCGAATATGGTGATTGGTAATAAATGTGTTGATCTCTTTTAAAGCTTTTTGTCCATATAGCCCGCTGATTAGCTGTTGACGCGCTTTCATACGTTTTACCATTGAACGCTCATTACCCAATTCAGATAAAGCAACATATTCATCAAATAAATCTCTACAGAAACGACGCAAGGTATTAAGCCAATGTTTAGCCTGCTCTGGTGTCAGAAAAGGCGCCTCCAAACGTCTATTACTAATAAGTTGATGCACCACTGAAAAAAACAGGGATTCACTTTGTTGCCAAAAAGCCAAGTCAATAAAAGAAATGTCGCCTTTCACATCCGCAGGCTTTTCAAACCAAGCCGCTTTTATTTGATTCCGGCATAGCCAAATCATATTGGTTGCCAATTTTTGCAGCTCTTTGACTTGATATAGAATCTTTTCCTGCTGTTCTGGTAAGACAAAAAACAACGGCACAGTGACAGAATACCAACAACGTGCTTTCATATTATCCATATCGTAGCCAAACACCCACAGACGAGGCATTGCCCTTCGCAGTTCAGCAAAATGACAACATAAAGCATAAAAATGGCTTACGACCGGCGCACAACGTTGCCCTCTCTCATGGCTGGTAAATACCAAAGCATCCCAAATTTTATACGTCACCCCTCCAGGTTGGCCTTTAATAGATAAATGTTGTGTCGATTTTTTCAGATCCCATTTATAGGGCGTTAACGGATGAGTCCAATTACCGGAATAATTGCCGCCGTAGTTTTGTGTCCGATATTCAAAGACAGTGAATGCAGAATATTTACCTGAAATTTTGCAAACATCTTCGCCCTTTTCCACCACAAGACGTATACGTCTCGGCATTGCCCAATACATATGTAAGGGATGCACATCCTCAGCATAAATTTCTGTCCCTTCATTAACACTCACTTTTGTTGGCGCTAACCAGGGAAAAACCTGAGCACTGGTTAAATCAGGTTCTGAATAATGCCATTCACTTCGGCTAATAACGTTTAACCACAGTTTTTGCCATAATGTGGTATCCGTTTGTTGCGGCACTATTAACGTGGTTAATGGCCCTCCGCCTCGTAATCCTACCCGATGGCCCACTCCTCCTGACGGCGCATTAATTTGTAAGGTAAACAGCGCCAGAGCCGCCATTTCAAGAGACATCACGTCTCCGATGCCACGTTTAACAAAATGATCCGTATTAAGTCTTAAACCATTCGCTCCCGGCGCTTCAATTAATAATCCAGCGACAGTAGTTGATTTTACTGTTTGCAGCGGATCAAAATCCTGCATAAAAAGGGGCCCTGTACCGGTAACATTGAAGGCATGCGTCACTTTATTAAAAGCTTGTTGTAATACCTTTTTATCAGGCGATACTTCATATAGAGCATGCCATTGATATTTATCTTCTGGCGCAAAAACGGTTTGTAATAAACCAATGGCAAATTGACAAGCTGCTCCCTGAAAATCAGCTCGCGGTAAAGCAAAGTCCATAACATCATGATCACATATCGCATTAATAGGCAGTACTTTTTCACTACCATCACGTAATCGAAAGGGCAACCACGGGTCCTGAACTAAGTTCATAACACCTCCTGCTTTTATCTTTCACAAAAGCCTATTGTTGAAGAATAAGTAAAATTCGGATCTTGCTCTGGCAACCAAGGTTGCAAATATCTAATTTGGTAATATCTCTGTTGCAAGGCATTGAGAGCGGGTATTAACTCTGTCGGAATTGGAGCTAATTTATTTGCATACTTATTTCTGGATAATTTAATCGTACTCAGCGACACTGAAAATTCGCCTGAATTTACCCAAGGCACCAGTTGCCTTACACCACTTTTTTTCAGTAATAACACCTCAACAGTTTCAATATCACTGTAGCGAGCATTAATATCGGCATCATCTTCATACCAATGATCAGCACTGCGATCACAATAACCATATAATTGCCACTGTAACCAAAAAGATTTAGCTTTGGTTGTCTGGCTTCGCTCCTCGTTAATGAATTCATTATCTTGGTGTTTTAATACTTCAGGCGCTTGCTCATAAGCATGACCATAAACCGCTTCAATTAATTGGCGAGTTTCCGCAGGCATACGTATAGCCCCCAATTTTCTCAACACGCGCATGCTTAACCACAGACGTGCAGGCGAGCGATAAACACATTGCGTGTTACGGAAATTATAGCTTAGCCAATCTGAACCAGGTTGCTCCCGCCATTCAGGCGCGTGAACAAACAATATTGGCGCAGGGCGTGAATCTTTAATACCCCATCGATAAATACCATCACTATCGCGAGTATGACGATGCAAACGCCCGGCTCGCTGAATAAGATCATCAATAGGACAAATATCTGAAATCATGACATCGGCATCAGTATCTAAACTTTCCTGAAATATTTGTGTGGCGATTAATGCTTTGCCCCGCCGCATTTCACCCTGACTATTTTTACCAAAAATAGTCAGGACATGATTTTCAATCTCTTTTCGATGCTGAAAAATAAACTGGCTATGAAATAATAAACAGCGCTCAGGTTCAGTCAGCAAACTTTGCAATGTCTGATAAGCGTCAATAACATCATCAACGGTATTTCTTATCCAAACGACACATTGCCCTTGTACAATGGCGGCTAATACCTTTTCAACACAACTGCCAAAGCTATTTAAGAAATCAACTTTAACTTCCCGGCTAACATCTTTTCGGCTTGATAACGGTTGTTCAATAACAGGCGATATGGCATTTAAACTTATTTTTGTCGCTAAAGGAAAATCCGTTTTTTGCAATAATTGAGAACTTAGCCCACCCGCATTCAGCCAAATATCCGTTAAACGCTGCCGCTGTTTAAAGGTCAATGTTGCTGTCAACAAAATGGCTGAACCACCCTGATAAAGGTGCAGCGCTAATAAATTTTCCAATAAATTAAACATAAATTCATCAGCGGCATGGACTTCATCAACGATAAGCACTTTACGATTAAGCCCAAATAATCTCAGTGATTGATAACGCCTTGGTAATATCGCCAATAAAGCCTGATCAATCGCTCCTATGCCAATAGGCGCTAACAGAGCCTGTTTACGTGGATCAGCTAACCATTGATTGCACTGCGCTGAAGAAGGAATATCTGTTTTACCATAATTTCTATCTGGATGACCTAACGCTAAAACAGGTTCACGAAATTGATTATTCACCTCCCGCATACCATGAGCTAAAACGATATTGGGTTTACTGTCATCCGCTATCGATAGCATTTGCTGATAATGTTTAGCAATTCGGCTAAATATCGCATTAGAAGACGCCATTGTAGGCAAACCAAAATAAAAACCATCAGCGGCTTTTGCCTGCATCAAACGATGTGTCAGCGCAAGCGCCGCTTCTGTTTTACCTGCCCCAGTCACATCTTCCAAAATAAATAGTTGAGGAGAACTATCTACAGATATTGATTCGGCCCACTGTTGCAACGGTGTTGCGGCAAAACCGTAATATTCCTGGATAGAAATAAACGGCTTAACGACCGGCGCCTTACCTAAATTGGTCGCCATAACCGCTTTTTTTGCCATTGCTTGCGCATGTCGCCAATAATCTGTTAATGGCATAGGTTCGGATTGATAGGTAAAATAATGATTATCAGAACCAATCCAATCCGCCAATATTGCAATACCGGCAAACTGCCAACTCACTTGTTCCAATCGCCGTCGCCACTCTTTAGATTGTAATTTTTCAATGGGAAATTCAGGTTGAAATAATTCAACCAAATGATGAGCAAAGAGTGTGGCAGCAGTAAGATTATGAGGTTCAATAAAATGTTTAATCGCTTTATAGTGTGTTTTATCAATGGGCTGGCCGTGATGCCCTAATACACAATCCATGAATACCATTAAGGTATCAAACATTTCTCGCTGTTCTCTTCGCTCGACACCTTCAATATTAACCAGCCTATTAAGTAACTCCGGTTTGATATTTTCCCAGAAATATAACCCTATACGATCATGACAAAAATAACGGCCGCCAGACTCTTTAGAGCAATCTGGTCGATGCAGACCGACCGCCAGACCGGGAAGTAATTTTTGAAAAGCAGATGCAAATTTACCAATATCGTGCAAAGCCAATATAAAAGAGACCATGCTTTGTAGCTGCTGGGTAGATAACGCTAGAAAATTAGCAAGATCTCTAGTTAACGATCTTTCTAAAGAGAGTAACTGCATTCCTACCGCAGCAACATCCAAACAATGGTAAGGAAGCAGATGATAATCTGCACTATCAACCTCTAAAACTCGCTTCGCCTTACCCCAGTATTGAAAATAAATTGGCATTTCCATCTGAAATCCTTACTTAAACATCTGTTTTACCTATTTTTAGAACATAATGCGAAAATTTAGATCAGAAAAATACTAGTTTCTGTTTTTTTAGGATAATTCTGTATAAAAACTCATTACCTAAACAGATGAATCTTTGGCCGACCTCTGAACATAAGCCAGAATTAAAGTGACATCATAGCGCAAGGAACAGTTTGAGCGGGTAGCCAATCTATATTCATCCATTTGATAAATAAAGATAATTACATGTAATGTCGGTACTCGTTTTACCAAAGTTCATTTACACTGATAACCCTGCGTATATGATGTCAGGCCAAGGTGGGATGAAAATACTGGCGGGTGTTTAACGATGTCAATTACAATTATTTCGTAAATCGATTTTAATCCTCATCTTTACAAATTTAAGCCCTGATGCGACGACATAACGAAAGAACTAATTAATAGCTTTTCTAAGATAACGGCGTAATTAACCCGGAAATTTTTTATGGTCATTCGACCATTCAATAGCGAGAATACAAAGACTATCGGTGTTTTCCCTGCCATTTTTCAAATTGCGCAGGTCGGAGGCCATACCTTGCTAAAACACCTTCATGCAATCGCCGTAATTCCTCAATAACCAATGCTTTTAATGTGTCATGCTAAGAAGAATTGCTTAAATAAATCTGAGATAGCTCGGGAAATTATCCGATCTATCCGCTACCGGATCTGATATTTCCTCCGTAGCGATAACATAGCGGCGGCTTCGACCTTCACCCAACATCCGTACTTTGTTATCTTCAACAAGTTTCCCCAACCAACGTTGAACAGTCCTTCCAAGAACGGAGAGATGCTCCGCCAATAAATCCGAAACAGACATCGGTTGTGATGCAACACATAAGGTCTCATAAATATCAGTTATTAAACTCATAGCGAACAATAGATTCTAGTAAAAATATGGCGCGATTATGGCGCAATTCAGATTAATCGCGCCACTTTTGTGCCGCCAAATATGGCGCGATTTAAAATCATCTTACTATTTCAAATAGATAGAGTGATTTTTTGTACCCGCATTATTAATCTCTCTTAGACTAATATATACTTGTTCGATATATTTAAGGATATTTACCTAAGCATAAATGCGAACACTCAAGCCATATTTATAGAAATAGAACAACAATATTGCTCTGTAATTATTAAGAAATATTAAAACAACTCCCAATTTTTATACTAGTGTTCCTATAAATATTAATCACAAAGTTAACAACTACTCCTAACTCCAGCTTTATTAGTTTGGACATAATCTCTTTTTCCAAACCCTAAATTTAAAAAAGTTGCCTTTTTATTCGAATTGACTTATATTTAACCCATGCTAGCGACTAGGAGTATCTCCAGTCAGCAATGTTAGCCTCTACGAGCCTTTATGTAATGTTACTCTTGTACTGCCCTTCTTCATAAACCTGAAAAGGGTATGTACAGGTAGTAAATTTCAAAGAGAACGAGCCTTTTGTGAATACTCCTGATAATCCCATTACTCCTAAGAGTAAAAAAATACTTAAACTGGAAACAATTTTCAGCATCGCATTTCATGAAAAGACTAAATTAGATGATTTTTTATCCTTTAATATTAAAAGTGAATATAAAAAATTAGAATACAACGGACGTATAATTTATCATCCTTCAACTAAGCTTAAAAGCTACCACAAATTTATTAATGATTTTATTCTTTTCCATTTAAACATTAATAAAGAGGTAGTTTATTCATATAGAAAAGGAAGTAGTACTTATGAAGCAGTAAAAAAGCATTCTGATAAAAAATGGTTTTTCAACACAGACATTAATAATTTTTTCTCAAGCATCACTAAAAATTTCGCAAGAGAAGTGTTAGAAAATAACACCTCAGCGATCCCTATTATTGACATACAAGAATATTATGACAGAATATTGGAATTCATAATTGTCGATGATATATTACCAATTGGTTTTTCAACCTCGCCAGCATTCAGCAATGCGTGTCTATACAAATTTGATAACAACATCCAAGATTATTGTTCAGAAAACAACTTAATTTACACCAGATATTCTGATGACATAATAATATCATCAGATAATAAAGAAATAATTCATAGTATTTACACAACAGTATCCAATTTCCTCAGCAAAGAGAATAATGGTAATTTTTCTTTAAATAAATATAAAACAAAGATCGTTAATAAAGGAAATAAAGTAAAACTTCTTGGTATGGTTGTGCTACCTTCCGGAAAAGTTACTGTTGATATAAAAATAAAGAAAAAAATTGAATATTTAATTTACTTTTATATCACTGATAAAGATAAATTCAAAGATGCTATTGGTAAAGATATAGATAAAGGGATTGAGATGATTTCAGGAAACCTTAATCATATAAATACTATTGATAAAAGTTATTTAAACAAGCTCAGAAAAAAATACGGCAATGTTATAATCGATATGTTTTTCCATAAGAATGTATTCTAAGATATGAACATTACAATTAATATTTCAAAAGTGCAACACATTAATGAAATGAGTTTTTCATTAGATTTAACAAAAAATAAAATTACATGCATTGTAGGAAAAAATGGTATTGGAAAAACCACATTTATAAAATCAATTAAAAATTTACAATCAGCCGATATATTCATAAAAACATCATCACGTTATATCTTTAATCAAGAAAGCAGAATAGAATATTTGATAAATAATGATGTCATAACTTATATTTATAATAGTAACCTAAAAGTTATTGATACAAAATCAATTGTTCCTGAAGAAGTAAAATCTAACATATTTGTTGAACTACCGATTCCCTATGGGGATAGATTCAATAGTTTTCCAACATTAAGTAAAATCGACTCAGATTTAAGAAAGTGCATAGCTTTTCAAACCTATGAGGTTCCCAGTGAGCTTATTAAAATGTTAAATTCAGTTTATAAAACTGATGTCTATAAAAACTTAAAATCTTTTAAAGTTAAACAAAATAATTACTACTTTCGACTTAACGAAAATGGATATTATATACGGGAAGATTATTTTAGTTCAGGCGAATTTTTCATCATCAACCTTTATAGGATGATTGAATCTAAAAGAAAATACATCATTATTGATGAAATTGATATTTCTTTAGATTCCTCAGCACAAGTAGAATTAGTAAATTTACTTAGAGAATTTTGCGATAAATATAATTTAAATATCATTTTTACAACCCATTCCTTGGCATTAATGAAAACACTTAATGATGATGAGCTTTATTATATGTATAGAGAAGGCAATAAGACCATGATATCAAAGAGATCTTATAACTTCATTAAAAGCTCTCTTTTTGCCTTTAAAGGCTGGGATAAATATATTCTAACTGAAGATGAAACTTTGCAAGATTACTTAGAATATATCATAGACAGAAATAATAATTCTTATTTTTATAAATATAAAATAATATATATTGGAGGAGCCACCAACGTTGTTAATCTTATGAAAAGGAATGAAAAAGAAGAATTTCTAACAAAACCTGAAAATGTAATTTGTGTTTTAGATGGCGATCAAGCCCATTTAAAGCACGTTTATAAGAATTCTAATGTGTATTGTATTCCATTTCAAAGCATTGAAAAAGATATCTATTCTGCTTATCAAACTGATCTAACAATTCCAAGAGTAACAGTTACCGCTACTAAAGAATTAGAAAAAAAAGTATATAAAGCTCTTGTAAAAACCTATAATAACGGCTGGTCAAAGGCTACCATATTTAATTATCTAGATAAAAAAATGCCACTTGAGAGTGAGATTTTTAAAAAAATAATCATAGATTTTTTAAAAGCTAAATAATACAAATCATTTATAAAAACATCAATATCATAAATGGACATTAAAATAGATACCCATCGATTTTCTATTTATACGTATAGGTATCTGTAATCCCTAACCAGATATATAAAGTCGCTATATTATCATTAAAAAATCTGGAGTAAAAAGTGTGAATCTAACTAAATCTATATTCATAAATTTAATTTTTTATGATGAGATCTACCTTTTTGCTCCAGGCTATAACCTTTTAACATAAAAGAAGAATATTCATAACATCACCATATTATATTGAACCGTTCGCATATTATTTATAAACGAATACGAAACTGAACAAATACTGCAAATTTTGCGACAGAAAAAAGTTTATGCTATCTATAATGATTAAATACCTTCGTATAATATACAACTAATCTTTAAAAGCTAACTTTCATCATCAATAATATTGTTATAAAAGCGATATTCAGGGACTTTAGCTTCATTAATCGTGCCAATTCTTACCGGTAAATGACCATACGAATGACATAATAATTTTATATAATTCCAATACTCCCTCTCTGTTTCTATATGCTCTATCAGTGGATCAAAAGCACCATCATAAACTTCAACATTTAATTCTCTATCATCATTAATTCCATTAATATTTACACTGTTATTCTCTTGTTGATTAATATACTCTTTATTATCCCTTTCGTGATTCATATTTCCGCGATCTATAATTTCCAGCATCTCTTTTATCATTTCTAAGCTGTGGCAAGCTGTTTGCGGTGAATTGTAAAATAAGCCATCATTAAAAATAGCTTCCATCAATTCATAAAACGCGAACGAGGTTGTTCCCTGTATATATTTGATATTTCTATTATCATATATACCAAAACATTTATCATTCAAAATATCTGTATTATTATCATCATAGCCAATTAATATTTGCCTGTCACTGGCAATGACGGGGATGTTTTTAATTTCGTGGATATATTCACTGATACTGTAATGCTCTTTATCTCCTTTTCTATAACCCGATGCCATACAAACTGATTCAATATTAAAATATTTTGTTGGCGTATGTTCACGATTAAAATATTCAGACAACTTTTCATTATCTTTCATATCTTTTCGCTGATATACCCGATGAACCGATGTGATTCTCTGAATACTGATCCAATCAAATATCGGTTCTTCTTGCGAAGGTTTTCTAATCTCTGCAATATAAGCGGCAATATCAATTTCTAACCAAGTGCTTAGCATAGCCTGCCACGGCTCTATCGCGAGAAATATATTTGATATTGTCACCCCTTTTTCTATTATGACTTTATTTCTGAAATATTTCAGGAAAAAGAATGGATCATTTTTCCCTAGCTGTTCCTGAACTGATAACATCGGTACAGCGATTGTCATATCGTAATCTGAACGAAATCTCAGAATCGAATCAACACAAATAATTAAAGTACCTTCCATCTTATCCCTCGTTCATTTAAGATTTTAATATATTAACCACCGTAATTCTTGTATATATAATCCTTTATTATAGTCATATATCTGGATTTTGCTATTTTTGAACGTCAGATTTGTCATTCTAGCTTCCTACATTACATCAATATTAAAAGATAGTTACATGATATATTAGGCACACATCAATAAACACGACACCATATTACTTTATCCTAAACCTAAAATTATTAAAAATTTTTCCTTGTGAAAATATTTTTAATATTAAATTCAATCCGAAATTATTTAAATCCTCGATCCCTGTTTAAGGTTCTTATAATTTATCCCTGTCAATCACGATCAAAACTACAAATTAATTCATTAATTTGCTATAAAGCAAATAAAAATGCATTTGACCAGCCGCTTCGCATTCATTATTTATTGGTAACGGAAAGCAATTACCTGTAACATACCAAAATGATAATGATTTGCATTTACATTGATAGCATGGCGTGAAAATGACCGTTAATGTTTCAGACACTCAACAGATCCAGTGCATGTACATCCACAATCATGATTGGCTATTTCGTTGGCTTAAGCACCGTCTTAACTGCGATGAAACTGCCGCAGACCTGGCTCAAGATACTTTTGTTAAATTACTTCGTTCACCTTTACCACAGCAACTCAATGAACCCCGTGCCTACATCGTCACCATTGCCAAGGGGTTGATGGTTAACTGGTACCGTCGCCGCTCACTTGAGCAGTCTTATCTGGATTTACTCGTCAGTCTGCCTGAACCGCTTATTCCCGCACCAGAGCAAAAACTTATCATCCTCGAAACACTTCAAGAAATTGATATCATGCTCAGTCAACTCCCCACGCCAGTGCAAACTGTCTTTTTACTTTCCCAGATAGAAGGAATGAAGTATGAAGATATTGCAAATCAGATGAATATTTCACTGTCCACAGTAAAACGTTATATGAAACAAGGCTTTTATCAATGCCTGATAGCGATGGCATAAGAGGGATTGGAATGGCCTCCACTGATACATCTTCTTCATCAAGTACACCTTCTGAAACAATACTTGCCGAAGCCGCAGAATGGCTGACCATTTTACATGATAGCCATGCCAGCGAAGCTGATCGGAATGCCTGCGCCGCCTGGTGTGCTCAAAGTCCAGAACATGTTCAAGCCTGGGAACGGGCGCAATGTCTGTTAGCACGCCTCCATCATTTACCACCGCATATCGCCTCACCTCTGTTAAACAACAAACAAGCCCTTTCCCGCCGAGAAGCCATCAGAAAACTCACACTCATGTTGTTAATACCGGCTGGCGCATCATCACTCTTCTGGCAATCTGATCAATTTCAGCTTCTCACTGGCGATTATCACACCAAAACAGGGCAGATTCAGCGCTGGTCATTGCCAGACAACAGTCAACTGACGTTAAATACCCAAAGCTCAACAGATATTCATTATGACGATACCCAACGGCTTATTCGTCTAAAGCTAGGGGAAATCTATATTGAAACCCATCAAGATAGCCGTCATCCGGCTCGCCCATTCAAAATACAAACCAAACAAGGCGCTATTGTGGCATTGGGCACAAAATTCAGCGTCCGCCAACAAGCTTCACACACTCAGGTGGAAATCGTAGAAGGAGCAGTTCGCATTACGCCAGATAACGGTTTGCCACACATACTCTATGCTGGAGAAGCAACCCATTTCACTCAATTTGCCGTTGCTCCACAACATCCTCGGTCAGTAACTTCATTGAGCTGGCTACAGGGCATGATAGTCGCTGATAACTTGCCGCTGGCAACAGTGGTTAACGAACTGAACCGCTATCGCTCCGGTGTCATTCGTTGTGACGATACGGTAGCTAATTTACGAGTCTCTGGCGCTTTTCCCATACGAGATACGGATCTGGCGCTGCATATGCTATTACAAACCCATCCGCTCTCAATACGCAGCCTGACCCGCTATTGGATTACCCTCTATTCGCCCGGTTAATAAAAATAATCATTTTTACTGACACTTTTTTCAATCTCATACGGCATAGAAATAAAAGAAGCTTAAAAAGTTATGGGGAACTTACTATGCCATATCATGTTGACTGCCAAGATTCACAACCACGTTGGCAGAAAAAGTATTTAGTCGCACTGTTATTGCCTTTAATACTGCTACCGGCACGTCCCCTTTATGCCGCCACACCAGCAGATACACTTTATTCCGTTCATATTCCACCAAGTTCATTAGGCAATTCTTTGTCCCACTTTGCAGCTCAAACCGGTACAGCGCTCTCCTTCGATCCAAATTTAACCCACGGGCTAACAGCACCTTCATTAAACGGCAGTTTTACTGCTCATCAAGGTTTAGCACAACTGCTTACAGGTAGTCGTTTACAACTGTCCCAACGTGCCGATGGCAGTTATACCTTGGTAAAAATGACAAAGAATATGACCAACAAAGGGGTAATCGTCCTAAATCCCCTTACGGTATCAGGCAATCGCGGATACGCAGGTAATGAACCATTGCGGTTCGGCAGTACCACCATCAAAGGTAAAGATATTGAAAAATTCGGCGTGATCCATCCCGTTGATATTTTCAAAACAACACCGGGGGTATTATCCGGCGAAGCACGTAGTTCAGGCAGTCTCGATGTGAATATCCGGGGCCTGCAAGGACAAGGCCGAGTCTTAACCACCGTTGATGGCGCATCTAACCAAACCGCGCTCTACCGCGGTTATCAAGGTGTCTCCAACCGTTCCTTTATTGATCCCGATTTCATTGGCCGGGTAGATATCAGTAAAGGCCCGACAGGAAAAGGTGGTATGGGAGCCATTGGCGGCACTGTGGAGATAAAAACCATTGAAGCCAGTGATATCCTACTTGATGGACAAAAGGCAGGACTGCGCCTGAAAGGAAGTCTGTTGAGCAACCATTCCAATCCTGACGATTATGAGCGCAACGACTGGCCTTCCCCATCAAGAACCTCTCTTTTCGACGCTAAGAATCGCACCGGGAGTATTGTTTTCGCGATAGCCGAACCTTCCTATGAATTGCTGTTTGGCGCTTCTCAGCGCAAGCGAGGCAATTACCATTCGGGTAAACACGGACCGGGCGCGAAGGAACGTGGAATGCCAGGCTATTTATGTGAAAGTGATCCACAAGATTGCTACATTCCACAATTCAGTGAACAAATGGCAGGTTATTCGTTGTATGCAATGGGAGATGCCGTCCCAAATACTTCTGAAAATAGCCAGTCATTACTGGGTAAAGGAAAAGTTCGTTTTGGCGATGGTCATGAAATCTCCGCTATCGTTAGCCATTACCAAAATCTCTACGGAGAATCCTATGTCGCGGATATGGCAAACCTGAGCCAAACATTTATGATATTGGAACAGGGGCCGCTGACACGGCTCAACATGAACAGGCACAACCTCAATTATAAATGGGAACCTGCATCAAACCCCTGGATTAATTTGGATATCGGAGTATGGCAAACACGCGTTAACGATCGCCCTCGAACCGCAAATAATACCCTCGGTGACAAAAAATTCATGCGTACAATAGGGATGAATTTGAGTAACACTTCATTATTTGCGCTTTCAATGCAAGATATTGAGTTGAACTACGGCGCCAGCTTTATTCGTGAACGCACTGGCCCAAGCGCGGGTAAATGGAAATATGCCGTTAATCGGGAAGGAGAGCGTCAAGAAGGCCGTTTTTTCCTGAACGGAAATTATATGCTTGCCGACCGTTTGACCCTAATGGGTGGATGGGATGTTAAATCCTATCGGATCGAAGATGACAGTCCAGCTCGTCCGGGTAGCTCTTGGTTACCACAGCTCACCTCTGGGAAAGTAAACAATAAGCGAGACCATGCTCACGGTTATTGGGTAGGTACTAAGCTTGAACTTAATCATGAAACAGCGCTGCATGCCAAATATGCCTATGCCCCACGTTTTCCATCAATGGTTGAAGGTATTCGTGGCTATATGATGAGTGTTGACGACCATATAAAACCTGAAATTGCAAAAAATATCGAAGTCGGGCTGACATCACGCTTCCAGAATGTCATTGCTCAAAATGATAGCTTCGATATCGCAATGTCCTACTTTGATAACCGGGTAAAGGACTATATCAGCCGCTCATGGATGGATGATTATTGGAGTATGTACATCAGTAATATTAAAGAAGCAAAATTTGCCGGATTGGAATTGGCGAGTGTTTACCATAGCGATCACTTTGATGCGCGTTTATCGATGAATTACTACACAAAAGTCAAATTCTGTACGGCAAATGAAGGATGCGTCGCACGTAGCCTCCCTTCGGATTATGCGACTAATCACATTCCGCCTAAATATGCGGTATCACTCGATCTGACACAGCGGTTTTTAAATGACAATGTATCTGCTAACGTCAGAGTTTCTCATTATGGTCAAAGATCTGTCCCGGCAGCAAAACCGGGCCGAGGTTCTGCGCCCCTGCTAGCACCCATTATCTGGCGGCCTGCAACTGTGGCAGATATCTCTCTGACTGCCCGTATAAATAAGCATGTCGAGTTTGAGTTTGGAGTGGATAATGTGTTCGACAAATATTATATCCAGCCTCTCAGCCTCGGCTATATCCCTTCACCGGGCAGAACGTTTCGGGCCGGAATTACGACTTATTTTTAAATCTATTTATTTTTAAATCCATTCGTTAAACTGGTGGCATATCCACGATATGCCACTTTCCAGCCCAATAATATAATTAGGGTGAAAACAGCATGTCAATAAAATTATTATCTCCTTTCGTCGGAGTTAATATAATTTAAACAATGAAATCTCAGTACTGATTTAAATCAGCGCATAAATATAATATGCCATCAGGTATTTTTAATAAAATCAAAACAACCATAAAAAATATATTTAAAACAGACAATCAAATGAAACTTTAAAACAATGAAATAGTTTACATGTCATTAATTGTTTTTAAATAATCATATGTAAAAATATATACCAACAAGTAGGGATTTATAATATAGAATAACTTTTCATAATGATTTAACAATCATAAACCAACTTCAAATAAAACATTAATAACTCATTGTTTAATAAAACAATCAGGATATAAAAAATATTGATTTTTTCTTATCGAACAACTATTTGGTGAACCTAAAAATTATTTTTAACGAGGATATGTATATGAAAAAAGAGCCAATTAATACATCAAACTCAGATAATATCGAATTATCTGTTACAAACGAGGTAGAAGCCGAAAATTCACCTATCGCGGTATCCGGCATTGTCCCAGTAACGAACACCTATAACGGTCGGCTCGAAGTTTTTGGTGTAAGTACTGATAATGCAGTATGGCGCAATGGACAAACGACACATACAGGCTCTTCCTGGACCGGCTGGACCTCACTCGGCTTAAAGGCAACCAGCAAACCTGCCGTTCACATCAATACAGACGGTCGATTGGAAGTATTCGCACGTGGCGCCGACAACGCCCTGTGGCATAACTGGCAAACCGCCCCCGGCGCCGGTTGGTCAGGCTGGCAATCTTTAGGTGGCATGCTCACCAGTAACCCTGTGGTATCCGTCAATGCCGATGGCCGGCTTGAAGTCTTTGCCCGCGGCGGCGACAACACACTTTGGCACATCTGGCAAACCGCTCCCCACTCCAATCCGTGGTCAAGCTGGTATTCTCTGGGCCAAGTGATCACCAGTAACCCGGCAGTCCATATCAACTCTGACGGCCGACTGGAGGTTTTTGCCCGCGGTGCCGATAACGCACTCTGGCACATCTGGCAAACCGCTCCCCATACCGGTTCTTGGTCAAGCTGGCAGTCATTAGGCGGCGGCATCAATAGTGACCCTGTGGTCATCCGCACCGTCGATGGCCGGCTTGAGGTTTTTGTACGCGGCACTGATAACGCTCTCTACCACATCTGGCAAAATGATACCCATTCCGGTTCATGGCACACTAACTGGGAGCGATTGGGTGGTGGACTCTCCAGCGGCCCAGAAGTCGTGAAAAATTCTGATGGTCAACTTGAAGTCTTTGTACGTGACAATGGTAACGGACTCCACCACATCTGGCGTACCCCATCATCGTGGTCAGCTTGGACCTCCCTTGGCGGCATCTTAATCGACGCTTCCGTGATCAAATAATTTAAAAGGAGCCAGATTCGCACAATATACGCGTAACTTTCTGGCCCGATGCATTAGAGAAAGTATTCACTACTCTGCATCAGGCCAGTAGTACCTCATTTGCTGGAGCTATTCCAATATTCGACATGCAAACCTGGTATTTTCTCAAACTTGCGTATTTTATTGACGACAAATATATAATTTTATCCATCTAAAATAGACTCTTAGTTGCATCATCTAGAAAATAATCTCTAATAAAACAACCGATTGATTATTAGATGTTTATAATAAAATTAAAATTATCATAATAGAAATATATTTTCAGATATAATAAAAACCAAACCTCAAAACAGGAAATAATTCATTTGTAATTTATTACTTTTGAATAACTGCATGTAAATATATAAACATATGTAGTTTTATAATGTAATATCACATTTATTTGACACTTTACGGTTCATAAACCAGTATCAAATAGAATATTTATTATTTCTCTAAAGAATAAAAGTAAGAATATTAATTCAAAGAATTAAATATCTTGCTTATTAAATAACTATTTAGTGAATCTGACAGATTATTACTAAAGAGGATATATATATGCAAGAACAATCTATTAATACATCAAATCCAGATAATACCGAATCATATGTTAAAGATGAGGTGGAAATCGAGAACGTCACAATCGCGTTATCTGAAATCGTCTCAATAGTAAACACCTCCAACGGTCAGCTCGAGGTTTTCGGTGTCGGCTCTGACCATGCTGTGTGGCACAATTGGCAATTAATGCCACACTCAGATTCTCCCTGGTCCGGCTGGATCTCACTTAACGGAAACGTGGTCAGCAGACCCGTCGTTTATATCAATACAGACGATCGATTGGAAGTATTCGTCCGTGGTTCCGATAATGCGTTATGGCATAATTGGCAGATTGTTCCCAATCTCGGTTGGTCAGGCTGGCAATCTTTAGGGGGCTCAATTGCTAGTAGCCCAGCGGTATATGTCAACACCGATGGCCGACTCGAAGTCTTTGTTCGTGGCTCCGATAGTGCACTTTGGCACATCTCACAAACTGCCGCTCATTCCGGTACGTGGTCAAGCTGGCAATCTTTGAAGGGCAATATCACCGGCAACCCAGCAGTCCATATCAACTCCGACGGTCGGCTTGAAGCCTTTGTACGCGGCTCCGATAACGCTCTCTGGCACATCCATCAAACCGCTCCTGATTCCAACCTGTGGTCAAGTTGGGAATCACTCAATGGCTCAATTAGTAGCGACCCTGCGGTCATTGGCACCGCCGATGGTCGGCTTGAAGTCTTTGTTCGTGGCTCCGATAACGCACTCTGGCACAACTGGCAAATTGTTCCCCATTCCGGTCCGTGGTCAGGCTGGGCCTCATTGGACGGCAATATCATCAGCACCCCTGCTGTAGCGAAGAATTGGGATAACCGGCTAGAAGTCTTTGCATGCGGCTCCGATAACACACTCTGGCACATCTGGCAAACTGCTTCTCATTCCGGTCCATGGTCTAGCTGGGCTTCATGGAATGGCAATATCACCAGTGCGCCAAGTGTGGTAGAAGATTCCGATGGTCGGCTGCAAGTTTTTGTACATGGCTCCGATCATGCACTCTGGAATATCAGGCAAACCACATTACCATCGTGGTCCTCTTGGCTATCCCTCAATGGTTCCTTAATCAGCACTTGAGCAATCAAATAATCTAGCTTCGCATAAGGCGAACATAACTTTCTGGCCCGATGCATTAGAGAAAACATTCACTGCGCTGTATCGGGCCAGTAATACCTCATTTGCTGGCGTTATCCCAATAGCCAGATGACGAATTGTGTACTTTAATAACGATCATCAGATATTTTGAATAAAAAATAAAATAACCGTGAAAAAACAGACTTAAAATAGAAGAGAAATAAAACTTTTAAATAAGAAAATAGTTTACATATAATTAATGTTTTTTATGCGTTTGTATTTAAAAATATATATCAACATATAGAGAATAATAATATAAAATCACATTTTCATGATAATTAAAGAATTATAATTTGACGTCAAATAAAATATTACTTATTCATTTTATGAATAAGAATATACATAATGCAATCGAAAATACTAATGTGAAATTAAATATATTGCTTATTAAATGACTATTTACTTAAAAAGGATATATATATGAAAAAAGAATCTATTAATACACCAGATCCAGATAATGCCGAGTCGTCTGTTGCAAACAAAGTAGAAATATCCAACGAAATTTCTTGGACCGCACTACCCGGCGTTATCTCAGCAGCAAACAACGCCGATGGTCGGCTTGAGATTTTCGGTGTGAGTACCGACAATGCTGTGTGGCACAATTGGCAAACAGTACCAAACACCGAATCTTCCTGGTCTGGTTGGCGCTCGATGAATGAAGGAGCAACCAGTAAACCCGCCGTTTACATTAATTCAGACGGCAGATTGGAAGTATTCGTCCGTGGTTCCGACAATGCATTATGGCATAACTGGCAGACCGCCCCCGGCGCCGGTTGGTCAGGCTGGCAATCTTTAGGTGGAATCATCACTAGTAACCCTGTGGTATATGTCAACTCCGATGGTCGGCTTGAGGTCTTTGCTCGCAGTTCCGATAACGCTCTCTGGCACATCTGGCAAACCGCCCCCCACGCCGGTCCGTGGTCTAATTGGCAATCACTAAATGGCGTGCTTGCCAGTGATCCAGCGGTATATATCAACGCCAGTGGTCTGTTGGAGGTCTTTGCGCGCAGCAACGATTTCTCTCTCTGGTACATCAAGCAAACGACTTCTCATACCTATCCTTGGACAAATTGGCAGTCACTGAGTGGTGTAATAACTAGCAATCCAGTGGTGATCAGCAACTTTGATGGTCGGCTTGAAGTCTTTGCACGCGGCCCCGATAACGCTCTCTGGCATATTTGGCAAGTCGCTCCTCATGCAGGTTGGACAAACTGGCGCTCACTGGCTGGCGTCATCACCAGCGACCCAGCGGTACATATCAATGCCGACGGTCGGCTTGAGGTCTTTGCGCGCGGCCCCGATAACGCTCTCTGGCATATCTGGCAGACGGAAGCATCTGGTTCATGGTCTGAATGGGCCTCATTGTCTGGTGTGATTACCAGCGCTCCTACAGTAGCGAAGAATTCTGACGGCCGGCTTGAAGTTTTTGCACGCAGTTCCGATAGCGCTCTCTGGCATATTCAGCAAACTACATCATTATCGTGGTCCGCCTGGGAATCCCTCGGCGGCATCTTTATTGATGCTTGAGCAGTAAGATAATCTAGCAAGATCAGCTTCGTACAAGATACGCATAATTTTCTGGCCTGATGCACTAAAGAGAACATTCACCATGCTGCATCGGGCCAGTAATTACCTTGTTTGCTGGAATCAACCCAATTCTCAACACGCAAACCAAGCATTCGTTCAGACTCGCACATGTTGTTGATGACAAAGATATAGTTTTGTCTATCCAATGTAGACTCTTAGTCGAATATACCTATACCTAATAGATTTCGAGTTGCATCGCGACGGCAAGGGAGCGAATCCTCGGGAGCATAGATAACTATGTGACCGGGGTGAGTGAGTGCAGCCAACAAAGAGGCAACTTGAAAGATGACGGGTATAAAAGGTAATTTCAAACAAAACCTCCGTTTTATAGAACATTCATGAATTAGAATCTGTGTTTTTTAATGTCAGTCGGCAAACTGTTCACTTCCATAAAGATTATTAAGTGTTTTTAATGCAATTAAAACAATCATGATAAAGATATATTTTCAAATATAATAAAGATGAAACCTTAAAACAGCAAAACAGTTCATTCATAATTTATTATTTTTAAATGACTGAATGTAAAAAATATATATAAACAGAAGAGGTTTTATAATGTAGCATCACATTTATTTGACACTTTATGGCTCATATATCCAATGGATTTCAAGATGCATCGCGACGGTAAGGGAGCGAATCCCCGGAAGCATAGATAACGATGTGACCGGGGTGAGTGAGTGCAGCCAACAAAGAGGTCATTTGAAAGATAACGGGTATAAATCAGTATCAAATAGAATATTCATTATTTCTCTAAAAATAAAAGTGAGAATATTAACTCAACAAATTAAATATCTTGTTTATTAAATAAATATTTAGTGAACCTGAAAAATTATTTCTAACGAGGATATATATGAAAGAAGAATCTATTAATATACCAAATCCAGATAATGCCGAGTTTTCTGTTACAAATGAGGTAATACAGCTAAAAACCGAAAACTCATCTATCTCGATGTCCAGCATTACCTCAGTGACTAACAAACCCGCTGTTTCTCGTAATTTGGACGGTCGATTGGAAGTATTCGTGCGCGGTGCTGACAACGCCCTCTGGCACATCTGGCAAACCGCGTCCAATTCCGATTGGTCAAACTGGCAATCTTTAGGTAACACCATTACCAGTGACCCTGCCGTATATGCTAACGCCGATGGTCGCCTTGAAGTCTTTGCCCGCGGCACCGATAACGCCCTCTGGCACATCTGGCAAACCGCGCCCAATTCCGGCTGGTC